>JBBPYM010000421.1:0-12243 GCA_038199905.1 Chitinophagales bacterium
AAGGAAACAGGAACAGTGACGATAACACATACCTCGGTTTTAAATTGCCAAAAACAGACCTGTATGAATTTACCGACGTAATCAAACTAATTAACGCGGCGGTGACAGATGTAAACAAAAAGGGGCTGAAAGCCCATGAAGGTGTTTTTAGAATATTCCGATCGCTGCTTTGGTCAACCGTTACTGATCTGTACGGTGACATATTTTATACCGAAGGACTGCGTGGGCAGGACGGAATCCTGTTCCCGAAGTTTGATGAACAAAAAGATATTTACCCCGCCCTGATCGATAACCTGAAAGCCGCCTCTCAACTGTTAGCAGAAGGAAAAGAGCCGCTGGATAAAGTGTACGATGTGATGTACGGAGGCGATAAAAACAAATGGATAAAACTGGCCAATTCCTTACGACTGCGGTTATTGCTTCGTGAAAGCAATAAGGTAAGTAACGCCGCCGAAATACAGGCCGTAGCACTATTGCCTCTGTTAAGTGATGTAACAGATAATGCCATGATCCCATATATTGATGGAGACAAATCAATGGCCTCACCTATGGGGGGCGCCAACCTGGATGTTACGGGCAATTTCCTCATTTTCAGACCAAGCAAAACATTGATAGATACGCTGAAGTCATTGAATGACGAACGATTAAAATTATGGGTAGCTCCTATTGAAAAACCATGGGCAGCCACGCTCGATTCCAGCAACTTAAACGGCGGCAGGCGAACCATTACGGTTAAGGGTTACAGTTATACTTACCAATGGGAATTTATTGACAGGAACAACGCTAAAATTAAACCGATATTACCATCTATTGTTGATTCAATGACGATTTATGCCGGCTATCCTGCTGGATCTTCGGTACTGGTGCTTAATTCAAATGGCAGTTACGATTTCCCCGATACGAAGGTGAATTACAAAATTTCGCTGTTCTCGAAATTGTTTAATGAGAACGCTAACCCATTGATTAAGGCGACTGTGATGCAGGCCGACGAGGTACAGTTCCTACTGGCGGAATCTGCCGTTAAAGGTTTTGTAACCGGCAATGCAGAAGCCTATTATAAAAAAGGTGTGGAACTTGCGCTGAAGCGCTGGAATGAACCACTTCCGGCGACTTACTTTAACAACCCTGTGGCGGCTTTTCCGGCTACTGGTAAAAGTCAGCAGCTTGCAAAAATCGGCCTCCAGAAATGGTTGGGACTATTTATGATGGGAGTAGAAAGCTATGTTGATTATAGGCGCACAAGGGTTCCGTTTATGGAAAACAACGGTGTGCTTAATACAACCATTAATCCCTTTCCGCTTCGTTACCGGTACCCGGAATCGGAGTTTAAAAATAACTCAGGCAATTACCAATCCGCAATTGGCAAACTTGATAAGGGAGACAACGAGTTCTCAAAAATCTGGCTTGTGCAGTAGCGGTGCGAGGTATGGGGCATGGGGTATGGGGTATGAGGAATGGGTGTGGGTTGTGGGGTATGAGTGATGGAATTTTTTGATTTCAAATAAATTAAAAATACTTGCAATGAATAAGTTAATGGTTAGATTAGGGTTGATATTTGTGTTTATTATGCTTACGGTTAGTGGCGTGTGGTCGCAAACAAAAATTACACCGGCGACGGCGCTTGATCATTACCTTAATAATGGAGATACTACCTTTCATTGGGAGCTGAAGGAATCTTACGCGCTCGGAGATGTTACGGTAAACAACCTGTTGCTCACTTCACAAAAATGGCGCGAGTATACCTGGACACACCAGTTGATCATCGTTGTACCGAAGGAGATTAAATACGATGGAGCCCTGCTGTTTATTACCGGTGGCAGCGTGGGTAAGGACGGCCAGCCTAACTGGAACAGCAGAGACGGGCTCACAGAATCCTTTAGCATGATTGCTACCCAAAACAAAGCTGTTGTGGCCATGTTGAAACAAACACCTAATCAGCCACTTTACAATGACCTTACGGAAGATGCGCTGATCTCTTTCACCCTGCACAATTTTAAACAGGACGGCGACTATACCTGGCCGTTACTCTTCCCGATGGTTAAAAGCGCCAAACGCGCCATGGATGCAGTACAGGCTTTTGCGAAAGAAAAGTTGCAAAAAGACATAAACCGCTTTGTAGTTTCCGGAGCCTCCAAACGTGGCTGGACAACCTGGCTAACAGGTGCCAATGATAAGCGTGTAACTGCTATCGCCCCGATGGTGATAGACATGCTTAACATGCCTGTAAGCATGAACTACCAGGTAAAAGTATGGAACGATTACAGTATCCAGATAGAAGACTATGTGAAATTAGGTATTGTTCAGGATATCGGCTCCGGTAGTGGTGCTGCCATCACTACCATGATAGATCCTTATTCTTACAGGAAAAAATTAACGATGCCAAAAATGATCTTTATGGGTACCAATGACGAATACTGGCCCATCGATAATATCAAAAACTATTACGATAGCATTCCGGGTCAGAATCTCATTCACTATATTCCTAATGTTGGTCATAGCATGGGTGATAAAAAGGAGGCTATGGTTAATTTGAGTTCGTTCTTCGGCCTAACACTCACTGGCAGTCCTTACCCGGTTTGTTCATGGACAACTACCGAAAGCAGCAAGGGCGTGCAGGTTTCCATTAAGGCAACTGCCAGCAAACTTACCGATGTTATTATCTGGTCGGCCGATTCAAAGGACCTGGATTTTCGCGATGACAAATGGGAATCAAGAAGCCTTGGCATCAAAAATACATCTTCGGTTAAAGCACTCGAACCTTTTCCTGCCACAGGCTACCGTGCTTTTTACCTGAACCTGCAATACAAAGATGCTAACGGCAGCGAGTACACGGAGAGCACGAGGGTGTTTATGACGGATGGGAAAAAGGTGTTGTAGGAATAGCTATCAGCCGTCAGCTATCAGCTATCAGCTTGGTAAATGCAGTGGCTTCGGTAATTTATAATTCTGTTCAATGATTAAATTTTTTAGATATGAAATGTTATAAAAAGATTGTATGCTTGCTATTGATGATTTGTCTTGGTTCTGAGGGATTTGCGCAAACTGCCGAAACGAAGGCTCCCTCCTACAGAACGTTTCTGGATATCGCCTACAGCCAGGATGATAAAGAAAATGTGATGGACGCTTATATTCCGGACAACTATGATAATGCGAAAGTAATTGTCTACCTGCACGGAAGCGGCTGGACGGGCGGTGATAAAAAGGAGTTACCAGAGTTGTTGATCAGTGAACTTGTTGGCAAGCGTAAATATATAGTTGTATCCGCCAACTACCGTTTAATCAGGGAAGGTAAAAATAGGTTCCCTTCGCAAATGGAGGATGTGAAAAAGCTGTTTGCCTTTTTAACAGAAAATGCCGAAAAATACCATTACAATGGCAAGGAGTTCGCTTTAATGGGTGGCAGTGCCGGCGCATATCTGGCCATGTTGTATGCTTATGGATATGATTCTGCCAAACAGGTTAAGGCAGTAGTGGATTTCTGGGGACCAACTGATCTTGCAGATAAAGTGGTGCAGGAAGATAAAGAAGCAAATGAAAAAGTAGTGAACCTGTTGGGAGAATCCGATCCTAAAGCACAGATCTACCTGGATGCAAGTCCTTACTACAGGCTCACAAAAGAAACGGGCGTTCCTACATTGTTATTTCATGGTGGTTTAGACCCATTGGTACCTGTTAGCCAGGCAGATAAATTGTTTAAAAAACTTCAATCGCTGAACATTCCCTCCCAATACGAATATTATGAGCATGAAAAACATGGTATGCGTGGAGCTGCCGGTGTAGATGTGTTTACGAAAACACTGGCCTGGCTGGGTAAATATTTCCCTGCTTCTTAACTTTGAGGATGTCTTTAAAAAAGTTAGTCTACAGTTTCTATGCGACCTTCTCGCTGGTGGCAGCCAATGCCCAGAAGGAGACTGTGCCACTGCCTATTTCGAAAAACGGATTTGTGGTGATCGCGCACAGGGGTAGTCACTTGGTTAAACCAGAAAACACTCTTGCGGCTATTGAGGATGCCATTAAACTAGGTGCCGATTATGTAGAAGTAGACCTTCGAACCACCAGCGACAGCCATCTTGTTTTATGCCATAATGAAACCGTAGACGCAACGACCAACGGTACTGGCCTTGTGAGCCACCTGACCTGGAAAGAAATTGCAGTCCTAAGGATAAGAAGCAGGGATGGAAAAGAATATCACATTCCTGATTTTAGTCAGGTATTGAAATTATGCAAAAACAGGATCAATATTTACCTTGATTTTAAGGAAGCCGAGGTTGCTGAAACTTACCGCCAGATAAGAACCGCGGGTATGGAAAAACAGGTAGTGGTTTACCTGAACAAAGAGTCGCAGTATGCTTCCTGGCGGAAATCGGCGCCTCGTATGCCGCTCATGTCGAGCCTTCCTGAATTCATCCGTACCCGTGAGCAACTGCAGGCATTAATGGAAAAAATGCCGTTGCAGGTGCTGGACAATGTTACCGACACCAGTCGGCTGAGGCTCGCACGCGAAGCCGGGATCCATGTTTGGCTTGATGTGCAGGGTAAGGACGAACGCCCTGCAAAATGGAAAGCTGCGATGGAAAAGGGAGTTCAGGGGCTTCAGACAGACTATCCGAAGCAGTTGATTGAGTACCTCAATCAACGCAGGCTTCGCAACGGTGTGAAAGCAATATCGGCGAAGTAAACCATCAAATACGATATATTAATAGATTCATAACATCCCTGAATAATTGTTATATTGTTAAGTAATTATTTTTGAATGATGCATACAGAGAAAAAGCAGGAAGAATCATTGATAATGAATCTGCTTGCCAAAGATAGCGAGTACGCTTTTAAAATATTGTATGAAAAATACAGCAACCGCATCTACAAACTCTCGTTAAGGTATCTAAAATCACCCGTACTCTCGCAGGAAATTGTTCAGGATGTTTTTTTAAAGTTATGGTTTGAACGCAGGAACATACAATGGGATAAACCTGTTGAAGCCTGGCTGGTGACGGTTGCAAAAAACAAACTTATTAACCAGTTCAGGAAGATGGCAAATGAATGGAATACGTCTAACAATATTGATAATGTTACCATCACGGAGCGAAATGAATCGGAAGGCAAATTGATGAATGCCGAATTTGAGCAGCAGCTTCACCGGATGCTCAACAGGCTGCCGCAGATGCAAAAGCAGGTATTACATTTTGCAAAGGATGAAGGGCTTTCTTACAATGAAATTGGTTCCAAACTTAATATTTCTCCTCTCACGGTTAAAACCCATATGGCAAGGGCGCTGGGTAAGATTCGCAAGTCTTTGAAAGATTATGGTATAAGTTAGCTATCAGCTATCAGCTATCAGCTATCAGCCGCCCCTGCGGGGTCATTACTGACAACTTACTTACAATATATTAGCACAAAAATAAGACACTGTCTGAATAATTCTTAAACCAGCGACTTATGCCGAAGGCTGATAGCTGACGGCTGATAGCTCATAGACAACCTGTTGTTGATCTGGGGCCACTTTGTAATTATACTATTGATTTTCTCCTTATTCTGAAAACCCCGCGTATTACAAGCATCTCGGTGCGTGAGCCGTTTTTTAACCGCAGAGGAACGCCAAGAGGAACCGCGGAGAAACGCAGAGTCAGGACATGTTGTAACACCTCCTAAGATCCATCACTTTACAACTACTCACCCAGCCTTTTATCCTTTTTTAACAACTTTTCATCCTTGGCGCTCACTTCTTTCATCATCGTAAAATTATCCCTGATCGCGCCATCTGCGCAGATCCATTTCAGGTTCAGCATATTGCCGGTAACTTCCAGCATAACGGCACCGCCGACCTGGTTATTGGAGTAGAACATTGCGTTATGCGGATAGGTTGCTTTCGCCCCACCTTGGGCGCCGGCAGAACCACTTACAACATATACCGTACCATCAGTCTTTTTTGCACTTTTAATATAAGGCGCTGAATTTTTACTACCATCATACAAAGCGCTGGAAGAACTAAGATTGTATTTAAGTGAATCAAAATCCGGCTCCTTACCAAAATATCCTTTCATCAACCTGCTTCTTTCATACACATGACTATGGCCATTCAACACAAGGTCTACGCCCTCGTCCTCTAACACTTTGATAAAGTTTTCACGGATCTTTACCAATAATGTTTCTTTATCGGAATCGTGTGACCCCATGGTATAGGGAGGATGATGAAAGTACGCTACCACCCATGTTCTGTTCTTGTTTGACGCAAGGTCTTTTTTCACCCAGGCAACCTGTGCACCATCCGGGTCAATCATTGACTTGCCTGTTTCGTCTTTTCCATAAGAATCAAGTGATAAGAAGTGCACGTTGCCAATGTCAAAAGAATAATATGCTTGTGCATGGGAAGGTACGCCACCCGCTTCGCCGTTTACAGGCATACTAAAGTTTCGGTAATAAGCTATTTTGTATTCGTCTTTCTTGCCTGCAGATTCAATATCCCTATAATCATGATTACCGGGCGATGGGAACAACGGAACTTTCTTCAAAAGGTTGTCTTTGTAAATATTGAAGAATTTCGACTGGTATTCAGCATCGGTACCGCTTGAATAGGCATTATCGCCTAATAAGATCCATGCATTAAGTTCATTCGTTCCAAGATATTTTTGTACTTCGTCCCTTACATTTCGCTGGTTGGCGGAATTGTTCCCGCAATCTCCAAGAGCCGCGATACGAAGGGGCATGGTGCTACCAGCTTCAGGCAATGTATAAAAATAGTTGTCCGCGCCTGCCTGCAAAGTGTCTTTATAACTGGAGATCGCGTAATAATATTTAGTGTAAGGCTTTAATGTTGTAAGGTTTACAAGGTGTTCTGTTACCAGTGTGGAATCATCTATCACAGAACTTAGTTTACCTGCCTCCGTACCATACCTTACGCGGCTCCTGTCTAAAGCAATGGTGCGCCACCTAATTGTCATGCTGGTTGGAGTAGCCATCTGCAGGTATGGCCCGCGTAAAAGGTCGGGGTGTGGTTCACCCGACTGTGAAAAACCGGTGAAAGCTATGGTTGTAAAAGCTGCAAAAAGGATTAAAGAAAACGAGTGATGTCTTTTCATTGTGGGTTATTTAGCGTTGCTTGTTTAAATTGATTGTTATCGGTTCGTCGGTTAATGCATTCATAAATGCTACCAGTTGCATTTTTTCCAGTGGCGAAAGATTTAACGGCGAGGGGGAAAGTGTTTGCAACTTGTTGGGGATGCCAATTCCGTCTCCCCCACCCTTATCATAAAATGCAACCACGGAGTCAAGGGAACTGAATGCACCGTTGTGCATATAAGGCGCCGTTTTGGCGATATTGCGTACTGTTGGGGTTTTAAAGGCACCATCATAAAACTTTACAGGGTATATGGCAAACCTGCCCCGGTCAGTATCTTTCGCAGCATTCACCATATCGTCTGTAGCTGTAGCGCCAATGATTTCATATTCACTGACGTCATAGAGAGGAGGCAACAAAGAATTAAATAAAGGAGCAAAATGACAAGAACCACATTTTGCTTTACCCATAAATAAATCAAATCCTTTAACCGCGTTCGTGTCCATCGCGTAGGCATCACCGTTAATATATTTATCAAATGATGACGTCATTGGGTTGAGCGTCTGAACATATGCAGCGATTGAACTTGCTATTTCATTTAATCCAATCGAATCTTGCTGAACGGATGGAAACACCTGGTTAAATAAAACCCTGTAACTGGTATCTTTCATCAGCCTCGACATGATAGCTTTTTCTTCACCGTTCATTTCTTCCGTATTCAATATAACTTCTTTCACCAGGTTTGAGATAGACACGACCCTGCCATCCCAGAACCCTGCATGCTGCAAACCCGCGTACAGCAAGGTGGGCGCGTTGCGTGTCACTGTTCCATGACCGTTTAATGTTACACTCCTGGAAAGGTTATCATTAAAGTACAACTCTGGCTGGTGACAGCTAGCGCAACTTCGTTTATTATTAACAGAGAGCGCATTCTCGGAAAAAAGTTTTTCGCCTAACTGAATATTTTCTTTGCCCGTGGCCTGGGTGTTGAATTTTGAGGCGTTAATTGCACCCTTGCTGAATATATTAGGAACGTTGTAATCGAGGTAGCCGCTTGAATTTAATTCAAGGTGCAACGATTTAATAAACAGTCCCAAAGATTTCTGCAGTGGGAGGCCAAACCGCAGTAAAAACTCCATTCTCGAAAAGCTGTCAAAATCCTGATGTGCTGCAAGGTCTTGCTGCGCTGATGATAGCTGATTGTTCAGTGTTGTACCGGCGCCGGGATTTCGTGAACTGTAAAAAGCCAGCACTTTTTGAATCGCGTTGATGGCGGTCCTGGCCTCTGTGATGCCTGTTTTTAGTTCAGGTGCATCATACCCGGTTAAGTATAAGGTTAAAATCCTTATGAGCTCTATCCGTAAACTTTCAAGCACCTGGGCGTCAGTTGCCTCAAATTGATAGAGCAGGGATCTTACGTCCGACGCGGATGTATAAACCGATTCAGATTGTACCAGCAAGTCTTTCTTAATATCATTGATAGCCGGTTGAAACAGCAGATTCTCAATCTGCTGCAGGCCCATCGGTTCAATGAATTCCAATTCCGCGTCTTCAACTTCTGTAACGGCAGCGGCATTAAACACGCGCGAGTCGCTCGGAAAAAAGTACTCGAGGAAAAATGAAATTTTTTTATACTGGTTTCTACATTTAACGAGGGCAGCTTTCGCCGTGGTTACATCGTCTTGCTTACCAGAGGCTATTGCAGTTATTGCCAGGTGAAGTTCCTTAGCATCTGTTGAAAAAACCGTTGCTTCCTTACTAAAATAATTAATCGTTTGATCAACCGCTGTAACATCTTCCACCCTGAAAGACAGTTGCACCAGCGCAAAAAAACTAATTACACCTATAACTATAACCGGTTTTTTATTTATTGCATGTATGTTGAATAACAATTTCAAGCTTGAAGCATCTTTTAATTCTCAGGTCGTCTTTAAATATCTAATTAGAGAAAACATACTCAATTTAGGACATGACATTGAATAAATGATCCAGAAACCTTGAAATAAGCTTATTCATCAGGTAAAGCCAGCACATAAAGCACTTTACACCTATCTGGTCAGTATTTCTACCTTACCTCCAGATTTAAAAAGATCGTGTTGAACAAAGTAACCCTTGGTTTCCTTTCCGTTTACTTTTATGGCAGCCAGGTTCCTACCCTTCCCCGGTTTGGAGATAGTGATCATTTTCCCATTGCTTGTTCGCCATTTCACTTCTTCAAAAAGAGGAACTGTAACAATATAGTCGGGATCTGTTGCCGAAAATGGATATAAACCCAAAGCACTGAATACATACCAGGCCGACATTTCTCCTCCATCATCCATGCCGCAAAGTGCGAGGCCTTGATCCCCGATGCCGTATAAACTGTTTAGGATAGTGTCGATTATCTTTTGTGATTTCTCCGGCTTACCGATAAAGTGATAAGCAAAGGGCGCTTCATGATCCGGTTGGTTTCCATGGCAATACTGACCTATCATGGACTCTATGTTCCGCGCGATATAAGTTGGATTCCAGGGAACTGTAAAAAATGAATCAAGTTTGGATTCAAAACCCTGATCACCCCCGTATAAATCTATTAAACCCATCATATCATGTGGGGCGTAGAAGGAAACCTGCCATGCATTAGCCTCTCTAAACATATATTCATAATAAGGAAACTGCGGATTAAAATTTTTAATCCAGTCCCCATTTGCTAACCGCCCCCTCATAAATCTTGTCGAGGGGTCAAACATATTTTTATAGTTCTTCGACCTGGCCATCAATATTGTGTAATTCGCCGTATCGCCTAGGTTTTTTGCCATCTGGGCCAACGAATAATCATCGTAAGAATATTCAAGCGTTTTGGAAACACCGGCGCTTGCCTTGGTTTCCACTTTAGGGTCCGGGATATCGGGGTCAGAGATAAATCCCTTTTTAACGTACTCGGCAATATGCGGACGGGCACCACCGACTACGTTCGCATTTCTTAAAAGAATATCGTAAGTTCCTTTAACGTCAAAATTATCTATGCCCCGTAGATACGCACCGGTAATAGAAGATGCTCCATGGTCGCCGTGAAAAAAGGTAGGAATGAAGCCGGTTTTATCTCCTACGTCTTTCATCGATTTAATTACGTTCAGCGTTACCTCTGGGGAGATAAGTGCTAACAGCACGTCTTTGTTACGATAAGTATCCCACAGGGATGGTTCTGTATAATAGTTAAAATCAGCTTTTACCACCTTCCTGACAGCATCCGTAAATTCACCGTTAACATCGCTGCGCAATGCCGGCCAAAGGAAAGAACGGTACAAACAGGAATACAACAGTTGCTTTTGTTTTTCAGTTCCGCCTTTTACCTGGATGGAGGATAAAAGTGTTTCCCATTGCTGCGTGGCTTCATTTCGGATCTGCGAAAAGGTTTTATTACCTATCTCCTGCTCAAGGTTTTGCCTGGCATTCTGCGTGCTTACAAATGATATTCCTATTTTAAGCTCCACCGGATTTTTACTGCCATCGGCCAGGTGAACCACTGCAAAGCCTGTTCGCTGCCCCTCCGCCGTTTTTTCCATTCTGGCAATTTCTGTGTTTAGTATGGCATAAAAATAAATTTTTTCACCGGTCTGCTGGTAACCTTGAACGGCGTAGTTGCCTATCTGCTCAATGCTCCAGTTTGATACGCGGTTATTGGCTTTGGCCAGGTCAAAAAGAATTTGCCTGCCTGTGTTATTTTTATATTCATATTGGTGGTAACCACAACGTAAGGTAGAAGTCAGGTTCACGTTTACGGCATAATCCTCAAGATATACCTGGTAAAACCCTGGCGCGGAACGCTCTCTTTTATGTGTAAATCGTGAACCAAACTTGCTGCCCGGATTTGAGAGCGGCAATACAGGAACATTACAAAGGTTCCAATGACCCTTATTGGTGTGGGTAAATCCGTAAATAACGCTGTCTTCGTATTCGTAACCCGCGCCAGACCCATATTCCGTTATCGGGCTTAACTGCACCATGGCATTGGGCAAAGAAGTTCCAGGGAATGTTAGTCCTGCCCAGGACCGCCAGCCCCGCGGCAGTACATACCCCAGAATCTTAGGATCTGTGAGTGGTGCCGTGCCCAGGAAAGTGTTTACGTATTTCGTAAATGTTGTGTTGCGCTGACTCTTTCCTGGTGATGATATAACCAGGATGATCAGCAGGGCGAACAACAAAGTTTTGACGCTGAATATCATTGTAGTAAATGGCTTGTTTAGGTTCATAAATATATAATTAATTACTAATTCCCATGTGTTGATATAAAAGGACAAGACAGGACAATTAGCAAATCTGACCAATCCGCTTGCAAAAAAAGGTACGCTGCAAGTTCAGCATATTATTTAAAAGGCCCTTTGGGGTTAAAAAAATCTATCCGGGCAGATGCTAAATATCTACGCTTCTGGCATGCGAACTTTTTCCAACCACTAAGTACACTATTCCAGCATATGTTATTGTATGTGAAAACTTCGATGTCAAAGCATTTTCCATTCGTTTAATGCTTATTTTTACTACCTGCATATCGCTACTGGATCAAAATGTAGTTTTATAGTATAATTCACGCCAATGCGAACTTTTATTTTAGTTACCATAATGTTCTCCTTTACCGCTTTGAAGGCGCAGTCATTTGCACCGGGAACTTTCATGAACAACAACTACCCTGGAATATATGCGAATAATATGTACCAGAACGACAGCAGTGCTAAGAAATGGTCATTGAGCAAATATGGAGGCCTTTCCACCAGCTTTTTCTTTGTTAATGGCAGAAGCACAAATCTTATTTATGCGCCGATAGGTTTGCAACTAAATCGCCGCCTGACAAATAACCTTTACGCTTTTGCAGGCATTTCCGCGACACCTGCATATGTTAGCTTCAACCGTTCTTTTATTGCCAACGGTGCTAATAAATCCTATCAAAATTCATCCCCTTTTAAAACAGGAAGTTTCGGCATATACTCAAGAGCAGAATTAGGACTTCAGTATGTAAATGATGAAAAAACTTCTTCTATCTCCGGCAGCATCGGCATCGAAAGAAGCAGTTATCCTTTGTTGAGATATGATCAGCCGTCTAATCAAAATGCAACCCGCATTCTTTCGCCAAACAGGTAAGCGTAATGTTGAAATTACATATTAAAAACATGGTTTGCGATAGGTGTATTGCCGCGGTGCAGGAGATCTTG
>JBBPYM010000422.1:0-4347 GCA_038199905.1 Chitinophagales bacterium
ATGAAGAAGTAAAAGATATTTCAGTACAGGGCAGTCTTGCTTCGGTTATCCATACCAGGTACTTCCCGGTAAATAACGGGCCAGATGATCCTGAGCACTATCTTCTCAGGCAATACAGTGCCGACGTGATTATTGGCGCGGCAGACTACCATTTTATAGAGACTTCTTTGTTGCCGGAAAGCGCCAGGTCTTACACCGATAAGTATTGGGATGAAAGAGTGATGGCTCCATCCTGCTTAATATATTATGTAGGGTTGAATAAACGATTGACAGGCATTCTTCATCACTCTCTTTTTTTTGATGTGCCTTTTGAGCAGCACGCGCAGTCCATTTATACTACGAAGCAATGGCCAGACAACCCGCTGTTTTACGTGAGTGCCACTTCAGTTACTGATGAAACGGTGGCTCCGGCGGGATGTGAGAACTTGTTTTTCCTGGTTCCCATAGCAGCGGGCCTCGAGAATGATACGGACGAAACAAGAGAAAGGTATTTTGATATGATAGTGGAACGAATGGAAAAGAAGATAGGCCAGTCAATTAAAGAGGCCATTATTTACAAAAGGTCCTTTTCTTCCAGTGATTTTGTTCATGAGTACAATTCATTTAAAGGCAATGCCTATGGCCTGGCCAACACCCTGATGCAAACGGCTATACTGAAACCATCCTGCCGCAGCAAAAAACTGGATAATCTTTTTTATACCGGGCAATTAACAGTACCCGGACCGGGCGTGCCTCCTTCGTTAATCAGCGGGGAAGTAGTTGCAGCGGAAGTCCTCAGGCATTATTGACAACAACATAAATGACCAGGTACCGATATTAATTTGTAACTTTTAATGATACTAAATCAAGATTAAAAGGAATATGATTTTTGTAGCTGTTTAATTCACTTAATAATTCAGTGATGAAATATTCAACAAAAAACGGGTTTTCATCAAAAATTTTAGTTTCCATAAAATCTTTCAAACCAATACAATAAAAGCTTGTTAGGCAATATTGTTACTAACTAATTAACACTCATAAATTCTTCCGGAAAGCTATTAGCCGATGCTAAAGGCAGGTCGTCAAAAATATTTCTATGATGCAACTATTTCATACCGTCAGCGAACGATGCAGCAGGCTTACCACAGAAGTCTATAGTACGTCTTTTGCTTCCGCTATAGAACTACTGCACCGTGATCTTCAACATTCCATTTATAATATTTATGGATTCGTAAGATTTGCTGATGAAATCGTTGACACCTTTCATGCCTACGACAAAACATTACTCTTATTACAGTTTAAGAAAGAAACTTATGAAGCCCTGGACCGGGGTTTAAGTTTGAACCCAATACTACACAGTTTCCAGTTAACTGTGAACAGGTACCAGATAGACCGCGAATTGATTGAAGCTTTTTTCAAAAGTATGGAGATGGATCTAAGCAAAACCACCTATGACAACGAAGGTTACAATGACTACATATACGGGTCAGCCGAAGTTGTTGGGTTGATGTGCCTTTATATATTTTGCGAGGGAAACAAAAAATTATATAACGCATTAAAAGCGTCTGCCCGCTCTTTAGGCGCTGCTTTTCAAAAAGTGAATTTTTTGCGTGATATAAAAACGGATTTCACGGGAATGGATAGGGTATATTTTCCGGGCTGCGATTTTTCGAACTTCACCGCCAGCGATAAAATCAAGATAGAAGAAGATATTCAGAATGACTTTTCAAATGCTTACCAGGGTATTCTTAATTTGCCTATCAAAGCCAGATTTGGTGTGTATGTAGCATATAAATATTATTTCTGTTTGTTTAAAAGAATAAAGAAATTGAAGCCTTCAAGAATACTGGAACAAAGGATACGAATCCCCAACTATGGTAAAGCAATGATAATAATACGTGCGGGAGTAAAGAATAGATTACATTTAATTTAACTTTAGACAATAACATTAATTAGTTAAAAGTGACAGAAGTAGTTTTAGTGAATGAGTTGGATGAAGCGATTGGTACCATGGAGAAAATGGCTGCCCACAGAAAAGCTTTTTTACACAGGGCATTTAGCGTTTTCATTTTTAACGATCGTGGCGAAATGTTATTGCAACAGCGAGCCATAGATAAGTACCACAGCGGTGGCCTATGGACAAATGCCTGCTGTAGCCACCCCCTTCCCGGTGAAGATGTTCTTGATGCTGCCAATCGCCGCTTGCAGGAGGAAATGGGCTTTACCACTTCTCTGCAAAAAGCATTTGACTTTACCTACAAATCTGAATTTGACAACGGCCTGACGGAATTTGAATTTGATCATGTGTTTATAGGAAAATTTAATGAGAAGGTATTGCCAAGTAAGGATGAAGTGAATGACTACTGCTTCAAGCCGTTGCACGAAATTAAGTCATCACTAATATTAACCGCAGACAAATTCACCTCCTGGTTTCACATTGCTTTTCCGATGGTAGAAAAATGGGTCGCCACTAATAAAGTCGTTAGTTAAGGCATGCATTACCTGTTGTACATATCGATCATTGTGGTAGTTTTCCTGCTCATGGAAGGAGTAAGCTGGCTTACGCATAAATACCTTATGCATGGTGCACTGTGGGTCTTACATGAAGATCATCACAAAAAGCGGCCTGGCTTTTTTGAGAAGAATGACTTCTTCTTCGTGATCTTTGCTATTCCAAGTTTTCTGCTTTTACTGTTTGGTACTATTTACTGGATTTATTGGATGCAGGCGCTCGGTTTTGGCATAATGGCCTATGGCTTTGCTTATTTCCTGGTTCACGAAGTAATCATTCATCAACGTTTTAAATGGTTCACCCGGTCAGACAATACCTATATCCGTGCTATCCGGTGGGCGCATAAAATGCATCACAAACACCTGGGTAAACAGGACGGTGAATCATTCGGGATGCTGATGGTACATAAAAAATATTGGGAAAAGATCAAAAGGGATAAATCCCGGCTTGCAACGCCCACAACGCGCGAAGCTGTAAACTCACACGACGAAGTTTAGATCAATCTCCATTAGAACTCTCAACATAAAATTGGCTAACAACAGACTTCATGCCGCAAACCCCTTTAACTCACTACGACTATATTATTGCGGGTGCTGGGGCTGCAGGGCTTAGCCTGCTGGCTAGAATGATCGCCTCGGGTAAATTCTCACACAAACGAATTCTACTTGTTGACAAAGCACCAAAATCCACCAACGACCGCACTTGGTGCTTTTGGGAAAGAGAAGAAAGCTTTTTTGAATCAATCGTTTTTAAATCCTGGCCACTTCTCTGGTTTCATGCAAATGGTTTTTCAAAAAAAATCGACATAGCTCCCTATCGGTATAAAATGATACGAGGTATCGATTTTTATAATCACTGTTTTGAACTTATAAATTCTCAGCATAATATTAAGATTCAGTATGGTGTTGTACATGACATCAACAGCAACGGCAATGAAACTTTTTTATATGTTGACAATGTAAAATTTACCGCTGATTATATCTTCAACAGTATAATTTTTGACAAGCCTGCAATCAAGAAGACAGAATTTTATTTGTTACAGCATTTTAAAGGCTGGATCATCCAAACTGGTAAACCATTTTTTTCAGAGCAGGAAGCCACTCTCATGGATTTCAGGGTATCCCAGCATAAAGGAACGGCCTTTGTTTATGTAATGCCATTTTCACCGAACAGCGCCCTGGTTGAATATACCATGTTCAGCGAGCAGTTACTGGACAAGTTTGAATACGATCAAAATTTACGCGATTATATAAACAACTGGCTTGGATGTAGCTCTTATACAATTTCATCAGAGGAATTCGGCATCATCCCGATGACAAATTTTCTCTTTCCAAAAACCGATCATGACATTATTAATATAGGTACCGCTGGCGGACAAACGAAGGCTTCCACCGGGTATACTTTTCAATTCATACAAAAGAAAACGGCGGAGATCGTAACCGCACTCGACAGGGGTGATAGTTTGGACAAACTGCAAACGACTTCTCCTAAATACCGTTTTTATGACAGCGTATTATTAAATGTACTTGCCACCGGTAAAATGTCTGGTGATAAGATCTTTACCCACCTCTTCCGTAAAAATTCTCCAGGCAATATTTTCAGGTTCCTTGATAATGAAACAAGCTTTTTGGATGATCTGAACCTAATAACCACGCTGCCTACGATGTCTTTCCTCAAAGCAGGGCTGAAAGAAATTCTTTAGCTAAAGGGCATACGATTTAGCCTTAATACGCTTTTCAAAACCTAATAGGTTTATGTTGATGTTTCAATTAAATTTGTGACCTGCTCGCAGTTTAGCTTTTCGCTGATGTATGTTAGCTGGGGCTACAAGATCGCTTGACCAAAAAGAAACAAAT
>JBBPYM010000423.1:0-6057 GCA_038199905.1 Chitinophagales bacterium
AATCTTGCAGTTAATGGTGTAAGGCCAGCAACTTCCGAAGCAGTGCAGGCTATGTTAACAGAATTGAGAACATACGGCACGGATGTAATTTATTGCCAGGCAGATATAGCATCGGCGTCAGCGAGGTCACAGATGCTGGAAGAAGTGGAAAATCAATTTGGCAACCTGCATGTGCTGGTTAACAATGCTGGCATCGCCCCCAAACAGCGTAAGGACATCCTGGAGGCCACAGAAGAAAGTTTTATGGAAGTGTTGGGCACCAATCTACAGGGGCCTTATTTTCTTACACAGGCTGTAGCAAATAAAATGATTGCTTACCAGCAGCAAAATAGTGGGGAAACTTTTTGCATCATTAATATCTCTTCTATTTCAGCTACAGTTGCCTCAGTAAATCGCGGCGAATACTGCATTGCCAAAGCAGGAGTCAGTATGGCCACGCAACTTTTTGCAGTACGCCTTGGCGAATACAATATACCGGTTTATGAAATCCGGCCAGGTATCATTCGAACAGATATGACTGCCGGCGTAACTGAAAAATATGATGCCCTAATTGCCGGAGGATTATGCGTACAAAAACGCTGGGGTGAAACAGATGATGTTGGTAAAGCCGTTGCCGCACTGGCTGCAGGCTCTTTCCCTTACTCAACCGGACAGGTTTTCATGGTAGATGGTGGCATGACATTGCCCAGGCTATAAAATCAGCTTTTAAAAAATAAATATGATCGAATCCTCCTTAGGAACAAAAAGCGTTGCGCGTCAACTGATGCAGGTACCTGTAGTAGTGGCAGCACTGGGTTACCTGGTAGACATGTATGACCTGTTCCTTTTTAGCGTTGTGCGGGTTCCGAGTCTTAAAGCACTGGGCGTTTCAGGTCCACAGCTAATGGACGAAGGTATTAACCTGTTAAACATACAAATGGCCGGTATGCTGATTGGCGGAATTTTCTGGGGCATACTTGGCGATAAGAAAGGTCGCCTCTCTGTTCTTTTCGGCTCGATCATCATTTATTCCCTGGCCAATATTGCCAATGGATTTGTGAATTCGCTTAGCCAATATGCTGTGTTAAGGTTCATTGCCGGACTTGGATTAGCCGGTGAACTAGGCGCAGGCATAACGCTCGTGGCAGAAGTGCTGCCCAAGCAAATCCGCGGCTACGGCACAACGTTAGTTGCCACCATGGGCGTGCTCGGTGCTATACTTGCCTACTTTGCTGCGGACCTTTTTGACTGGCGCATTTCTTATTTTATCGGTGGTGGGCTCGGCTTAATGTTGCTTGTACTAAGGATGCGAGTTTTTGAGTCAGGGATTTTTCAGAACGTAAAAAACACGAATGTCAAACGGGGCAATATCTTTATGTTATTTAATAACTGGGAACGCTTTTCAAAATACTTCAAATGCATCCTTGTAGGCTTGCCTATATGGTTTGTGGTTGGAATACTTATTACTTTCTCACCGGAATTCGGCAAGGCTATCGGACTCACCGAACCAGTAGAAGCTGGCAAAGCCGTTATGTTTTCGTTTTCAGGACAGGTATTGGGTGATATCTGTAGCGGACTTTTAAGCCAGTACTTCAAAAGCCGTAAAAAGGTAATCTTGATGTTTATTCTTCTCTCTTTTGGTTTTATACTCGTTTACCTTCTTTTTCCAACCAGCAAACTATCCGTTTTCTACGCAATTTGCGCCTGCCTCGGCTTTGCAAATGGTTACTGGGCGTTGTTTGTAACTATTGCCGCCGAATTATTCGGTACAAATCTTCGTGCTACCGTGGCAACAACAATCCCCAACTTTGTAAGAGGTGCCATCATTCCACTTACGTTTTTATTCGTTCAGGCAAAAAACTACCTGGGTGTAATTAATGGCGCCCTTGTGGTAGGCGCGTTCACCCTGATCATGGGACTAATAGCACTAAAATTCCTCGATGAAACGTTTGTGAAGGATTTGGATTACGTGGAGGAGTGAGAAAAGCTGTCAGCCGTCGGCTATCAGCTTTCAGCAGGGCGCTTTAGTTTGTACATGTTAAACAATCTCAGATAGTCTGTATAACAATTGAAGACGATATAGCAATCCTTTTACCCAGCGCGAAGCGCTGATAGCTGATAGCTGATAGCTGATAGCTGATAGCTATTCGTAGCCGTTCTTTATCACGATCTCTCCACCAGGCTTGCATGTAAGCTGCACATACCCATCACCGTTATTTTTCAGTGTTATGTTTTTCTGGGATGCAGTATACATTGTTTTAAAAGGAAGTTTCAATTTCGTTGTTCCACCTTTTTCCGAGAAAATTTTCACTTGTTCAACCATGCCATCTTTTTTTTCTGCACTTACAAGAAAAGCTCCCTCCGTACGTAGTTTGTTAAAGGAAGCATTTTTCCAGCTTGCCGGCACGGCAGGAAAGACTTCTATAAAGCCGGCATAACTTTGCAACAGCATCTCCTGTAGTCCTGCAGCAAAAGCGAAGTTGCCTTCCAGGGTAAAGGGGCGGTAAGTCAACGTTGACAAACCGGATTTTGTCTGGTCACCGTTTAAGTGAAAACTGTTGACAGAGCAAAAAGCCCTGGCAAATATCTGTAGATCTTTTTCTGCTCCTGCGCCGTCTTTGGCTCTTGCTTTCAGGTTGGCGAGCCAGGCATAGGAATAGCCGCACCAGTATGCGGGACCAATACTATCCGTAAGATGAATGGTATTACGGATGATGGATTGCGCTTTTTCGCCGTCTTCCCACCTAATCAATCCTAGTGGGTGAATCGCCATCATGTGGGAGAAATGCCGATGAGATTGATTGTATTCCATGGTGGGGGCAAACATCAATTCGTTCTTTGCTGTCAGCGAAAAATCGTCGAATTCACCTAGTACTTTTTGCCAATGGTCCGCTTCGTTCTTCAGGCCCAATTCTCTCGCTGTGATCACCGCAATGCTAAAAGCATATTTCATTAGGGCGAGATCATAGTTGGTATTCTGGAGGAACCAGGCTTTAAGATCATTGTTATTGATTTCTGGACTCGAACTGATCGGTAATTGCCTAAACCCCTGCTCATTTTTTTCCGTTATGCTTTCCAGGAATATTGCCACTTCCTTTATCCAGGGATATGCCCGTTTTTGAAGAAAGTTTCTATCCATGCTATACCTCCACTGCAGGTAATAGTGTTGAGCCAGCCAGGAAGAAACAGTTGGTGAAAGTGAATACTGTATCCAACCACCCATTTCCGTACCGTCTAATGTGGTAACACCGGGCACAGCAAGACCACTTTTTCCAAAGAATAATTTCGTGTATCGTTTATAATTATTTTTATTTTCATCCAGATGGTCAAGGTACACCATAGCGCCTTCCAGGTGATTGGCGCCGTATGATGGCCAGTAGCTCAGTTGGGTATTAAGATCATGATGGTAATCGCCTTTCCAGGGCGGCAGGCGGCCATTATCGGCTGTCCATACGGCCTGCAATGAAATCGGTGGCGCGCCCTTCCTGGATGCTGCGCCAAATTTATACTGTTCAAGGTACCATTGCTTTTCCAGTAAACTATCCGGTACATTTATAGCGGATTTACTCCAGAAATTTTTCCACCAGGCAGCGTGCGAAATCTGGTCCTTGGCGTAGCTGCGCTGTAGCGCCTGGTCTGTTATAAATGAAGCCTTGGGTTTGATTTTCTTATTAGGGTAACTGGAAGAAATACTCCAGGTGCCCTCAATTACTTTGCCTGTCTTTTTCCATCGAACGTTGATCTCGTAGCTAAATCCACCCCAGCCCTGCTGCGAATAAGTGATGTTGTTGGGCTCCTGTTTTATAGTTCCCTGCGCATAGCCGAGTCTTGACAAATCATCACCACCTACCGGGTCGCCGGCATTGGCGACAGAACCCTGGTACTTTGGCGCTTTTAAAAGCGGTGTGAAATCAGCCGGGGCATTTTCAAACCTGAACCAGCCGATTGGCTCGGTTGCATGAACAAAGGTTTGCAATAAAGTTCCATTCGCCCATTTTACTTCGCACATGGCTTTACTTAAAAACAAATGAACCGATTGAACCTTGCCCCAGTTCGTTGATTCAAATTCCAGGGCTCCACCGGGAATTTTTGAAGGGCCGGGCTCGCGATCATATGGAGCATCGAAGTATTGCTGTACAGGTTTGTAATCTTTTTTCCTTACCTGGTCCACCACCCACTGGTAACTGAATTCAGGCCGGTGTAGCCCTTTCATTGGTCGCATGTCCCAAATGTCTGCCCTGTCCAATGAAAAACGCAGGCGGCCTTCTTTTTGCCAAACAAGTGCTCCAACCATGCCATTGCCAAGCGGTATTGCTTCATCCCATTGTTTGGCGAGTGTATCAAAATGCAGGTCATGAAAAGAAGACTGACCGGAAACAGAAAGATGCAGTATGGCGAAGAAGACTATTAGTTTACAGTTTAACATGCAGGTTATTTGACTAGACAGAATAGGGGGGAGCCTTCTATTTGTAAATATTCCATCCAGTAATTAAAAGTTAATGAATCCAGTCACAATATAAGAATAAATCCGCCCCATTCGATTATAAGCCATGCATTTTGCACAGGTGCTGATAGCCTCACAACTCAACTTCTGCCATCACCGGGAAATGGTCAGACGGAAGCCTGGCCTGGAAACGCCCAAGTCTTAGCTCCCGGGGAAAATTGCTGGAGTTGGCCGTCTGTGTGCTATCTGTCAACTTACTCCGGTAGCTGTCTGTAAGAATTCCGTACCTCTTTACCTTGAAGTTTTTCGTCAGGAAAATGTGGTCGATACGGCTTTCTGTTTTTGCGTTGATGTTAAATGAGTTGAAAGTTCCATTTAGCGCATATCTGAATGGTGCAAGTTCGTAGGAATCCTTTAACAGGCCGGAGGTATTCAGTAAAATGTAACTTTCATTGTTTTGATCTACATTGAAATCACCCGTCAATATTGTCGGTAAATTCCCGGCCATTTTCCTGATGGTGTCAAGAACAAGTTTCGCGCCCTCTCTGCGCGCCACCACGCCCACATGATCCATATGCAGGTTGAAGAAAAAGAATGTACGGCCTGATTTTATTTCGCGGAACTGTCCCCAGGAGCAGATTCTTGGAAGCGCAGCGTCCCAGCCTTTATTGGGTTTGTTAGTGATTGCAGACATCCAGAAGTCGCCATTTTTTAGCAACTTAAACCTGTCTGTTTTATAAAATATTGCTGAAAATTCTCCGGCCTGTTTAGCGTCGTCACGGCCGATACCAATATGTGCATAGCCTTTTAGCAGTGCCTGCATGTCTTCCAACTGGTTGAATTTCGCCTCCTGTGTGCCAAAGATGTCAAAATCATGAAAGCGGATTAAATCTGCAACAACGGGGCATCTTTGCGCCCATCCGTTCCCGGCTACTGAGTCGCCCCGGTTATCGTTCCTGACATTATAAGTGGCTACGTTAATTTTTTGCGCCTGCGAAAAAAAAGCCGGCATTAGTAACAAGACAATGATGTAAAATCTTTTGGACATGATAGATATGATTTTAGTAAATATCTGCAATATATTGATGTTGATGCTGTCCATGGCAGGAAATAATATGATATAGGATGCAATTAGGCGCGCTTTATCATACTCAGGATAAAATGATTATAAATCCTTGCTCTTACCAGCGTTTGTTTTACATTACGGGAGACTTAATTTATATTAGATGATGTATAAAATCTGCCACTGATAATTATTTGATTTTTATCAAATTTCCTGCCCTGTAAAAGTTTCTATATTTATTGCATGGAAGCATGCCCATAGAATTGACATCTTAATTCGTATCCCTGCCCTGGTTCAGTTTAAAAATATCACCAATCGTACCTTTTTCTCATACCCGTAAAAACAAGTTGAATGTTCGCTGTCGACATTTCGCTACTTACTATAATCAGTCATCATTATCAATTTAATATTAATTGTATGAAAAAATTTTTATACCTGTTAATCAATGTTTTTGTACTGGTAATTTATTCTGAGGCCGAGGCTTACGCTCAGGACTCAATTTTAAAAAAGGAAATCAGTTTACCCGACCAGTTCTCCAGGAAGGTAAACGGAAAATCCGAACGCATAAATG
>JBBPYM010000424.1:0-6374 GCA_038199905.1 Chitinophagales bacterium
TCGCCCCATAGATAGCTGTAGCAGCCGCATCTTTTAATATCGAGATGCTTTCAATATCATTGGGATTGATATTTACGCCTGTACTTGTTCCCATCGCAAAACCGTCAATTACATACAGGGGCTCGCTTCCTGCGCCAAGGGATGCTATACCTCTGATCCGCACTTCGAATTCTGCGCCCGGCCGACCGTCTTTTTGTTTAACCACAACCCCAGGCGCCTGTCCCTGTATCAATTGGGTGATACCTCTTGATGGCTGTTCGCCAATGTCAGCCATATTGATGGTCGAAATGGCAGAAGTGATATCGCGTTTTCGTTTGGAACCATAACCCACAACCACAACCTCATCGAGTCCGTTATTGCCCGGCTCTAGTTTAATGTCAAGATTTGTGAAATTTTCAACAGCCACTTCCCTGGAAATATATCCAACATAAGTAATCACTAAATTTCCTCCTTTCGGAGCGTTGATGGTGAAATTGCCATCAGCGTTTGTGGTGGTTGCGACTTGTGTCTCTTTTAACCGAACGGTAACGCCCGAAAGAGGGCTTCCTTTAGAAGCGTCACTTACCTTACCGGTTATCCTTAAGTCCTGTGAGAACCCCGGTAATCCTAAAAGCACCATTGTAATAAACAGGAAAAATTTCTCGTACGCAGTTGAAGGTTTTGAATGTTTTTTCATCATAGCTCGAATTAAAGTTAGCAATAGCTGGTTTAAAAAAGTTAGTAATGGAGAAGTCCGTAAGTTTTCAATCTGCACTAAATATAGTTGAAGTTTCTAACAAAGCATCCTGTACTGTCCTGCTTGCAAAATTTATTCATTTTGAAAATAGCGCCTCGCGGAATGACTTACCTGTGCATTGATAAAACTTGGCTTTTTGCTCGGGAGATAGATAATCCGATGATCTAATAATTTAGCTGCTTGTTTAGAGTTATAATACACTATTCCGTTTGATCATCATAACAATTTTTTGTTTTGGGTGTTTTTTCCGAAACCCTTATTAGGATATTTATCCTTCATCACTTTTCTGTCAAGAGCCGTTCTTTCACTACTTGCTGCTACGCTGGAAATCGGGAAACAAGTGGGTTAACAAAGTAAATCATAGTTTTCTATTACATCTATACAATGTCAGGAAATATTGCGCATTCGATTGCGTGTTGTTTTGCATCAATATTAAACTATTTTCGGAATCTCATACTCTTGAAATATGAATAAGATAGTCCTGGCATTTTTCCTTTTTTTATCCGCCCACCTGCAATTGACTGCACAAAACAAAGCAACAACGAAAGCAGGGAAAAACAAACCTAATATTATTTACATCTATGCCGATGACCTTGGTTATGGTGAACTGGGCAGTTATGGACAGCAGAAAATAAAAACGCCCTACCTGGACCTGATGGCAAAACAGGGAATGCGTTTCACCCAACATTATACAAGCACACCGGTTTGTGCCCCGGCCCGTTGCATGCTTATGACCGGCAAACATGGCGGACACTCATATATCCGCGGAAATTATGAACTCGGTGATTTTGCCGATAGTCTTGAAGGCGGACAAATGCCCCTGCCTGAAGGTACTTTTACGATAGCCAAACTTCTCAAAAATGCAGGATATACAACCGCTTTAACCGGCAAATGGGGATTAGGGATGAACAACACACCTGGCTCACCATTGAAACAGGGCTTCGATTATTATTACAGTTACCTCGACCAGAAACAGGCGCATAATTATTACCCCTCACACCTCTGGGAAAATGATAAATGGGATACGCTTGATAATCCTTCTATCAATGTGCATAAAAAAACCGACTCGCTGAATGCTAAAGATGCCGACTTCGATTACTTCAAAGGCAGGGAGTATGCGCCTTCAAAAATGACCGAAAAAGCACTTGCTTTTATTGAGAAGAATAAACAATCACCGTTTTTCCTTTACATGCCTTATACCATTCCCCATGTATCGCTACAGGTGCCAGACAAATATGTTCAACAATATATCGGCAAGTTCGATGAACATCCCTACTTTGGGCAACAGTCTTACGCTTCAGCCAAATATCCATACTCTACCTACGCCGGCATGATTACCTTTCTTGATGAGCAGGTTGGTATTATCATGGAAAGAATTAACAAGCTTGGACTGGATGAAAATACAATCATCATGTTTTCAAGTGATAATGGTACCACTTTTAACGGCGGTGTAAACTATCGGTTCTTTAATAGTGTTGATGGTTTGCGCGGACTGAAAATGGATGTTTATGAAGGCGGTATCAGGGAGCCGTTTATCGCTCGCTGGCCCGGAACAATTCCGGCAGGTACAACGAGTGATCTTGTAAGTGTTCAATATGACCTGATGGCAACGCTTGGGGAACTAACCAATCAAAAGGTGGAGAACACCGATGGCATATCTTTCCTGCAGGAACTGAAAGGCAATTCAAAGCTGCAGAAAAAACATGAATACCTTTATTTTGAATACCCGGAAAAAGGCGGCCAGGTGGCCATCAGGCTGGGTGACTGGAAGGGGGTAAGGATCAACGTTAGGCAAAGAGCTGATGCGCCATGGCAGTTATTCAATCTCAAAACAGACAGGAATGAAACAACAGACGTAGCTGCACAACACCCTGAACTGCTGGCACGTTTTGATGCAATCGTAAAGAAAGAACACCAGCCTTCGCATCTAAAAGAGTGGGAATTTCTTAACCCCAAGTTTCCCAAACCGGTAAGACAATAGAAGAGAGGTTTTATTCAAGAATTTTTTTTAACCACAAGGGCCACAAGGGAGGCACTAAGGGCACGAAGAGAACGTGACGAAAAACGATTTACCGCTATTCAAAAGGGTATTCCCCTATATTGTCAGCATGTCCTTGTGTTCCTAGTGCCTTCTTCGTGTGCTTAGTGGTTAAAAAAAGGCTTCATATTGCTGACCCTCCGGAGATCAAACAGTTTTTTAACCACAAGGGCACCAAGGGGCACGAAGAGAACGTGACGAGAAACGATTTACCGCTATTCAAAAGGGTTTCATAGAATTTCAGCATGTCCTTGTGTGCCTTGTGGCCTCCTTTGAAGCAGCCTTGGATTTTTATATATGTGTTGCTAACTATTTAATAGTAATTGTTTTCTATTATCTTTAAGAGACAATTCTTACAATGCAATTCCAAACAAAAGCCATGGACATGCACGATATCCCGGGTCCAAATGGTATACCTCTGTTAGGCAATCTCCTCCAGATTTCTCCCGAAAGCCTGCATCGAAATATTGAGAGATGGGCAAATCAATACGGCTCTATTTATAAGATACGACTTGGTACACACAACATTGTTATAGTTACTGCTACTGAAACTATTCAGTATGTGCTCAAAAACCGGCCTGATAAATTCCGAAGACTTGGGAGAATGGATGATGTAATCCGCGAAATGGGATTTATCGGTGTTTTCAACGCAGAGGGTGATGAATGGAGACGACAGCGTATGTTTGTTTCGCAAGCATTAAACCTAACGCGGCTAAAAACATTCTTTCCAACGCTTGTTAGTATAACTGAAAAACTTTTCAATCGTTGGAATCGATTGTACACTAAATCTTCAGCATTGGCTATCAAAGCAGAACTCATGCGTTATACGGTTGATATTACATCGAGGCTTGCTTTCGGATACAATATGAACACGATCGAGAACGATTCTGATATTATTCAGGATCACCTGAAAGCTATTTTCCCGAACATTTATAAACGCATTAACTCTCCTGTACCTTACTGGCGATATTTTAAGCTGTCTGCTGATAAGAAGCTGGAAGCATCATTACATGTCATTCACAATACCATGCAGGGAATCATCAACAAAACCAGGGAGCAGCTTGATGAAGATCCTGCATTAAAAGATAACCCCGTTAATTTTCTGCAGTCTTTATTGGTTGCTGCCAGGAAAGAGCCCATTTCTAACGATGTGATATCCGGAAATGTCTTAACCATGTTACTCGCTGGTGAGGATACTACCGCGCATACGTTGGCCTGGATATTCTATTTCATGCACCTGCACCCGGAGGTACAAAAAAAGATGCAGCTGGAAGCCGACGCCATTCTTGGAGATGAATGCATCCTGCTTAATTATGAAGATACTACGCGGTTACCTTATATAGAGGCAGTTGCGCTGGAAGCTATGAGACTAAAGCCTGTTGCACCCATGTTGTTCTTTGAAACGCTTAAAAGCGTTGAGATAGAAGGATTTAAAGTGCCAAAAGATACAGGCGTTTTTGTAAACACTCAATACTCTGCAAATAGGGAAGAAAATTTTTCAGAGCCTGAACAATTCATACCTGCACGATGGATTGCTGGTTCATGTCCTTACCTAAATGCACACAATGAAAGGGCTTTCATGCCATTTGGTGCGGGTCCGCGATACTGTCCGGGGTCTAATCTCGCAATGCTTGAGATGAAAGCTGTGCTGGCGATGGTGTGTAAAAATTTTGAAGTGGTGATGGATACTGATCCGGTAGAGGTCAGGGAAATACTGGCATTTACCATGATGCCCACGGATTTTAATGTAAGGTTTGTTAGAAGAACAGGAGACTAGAAAATCGGCAGATCTTTATTGCTGATGAAGCTGGCCCCTTATGGCGCAGCTTTGATTAGTGCAGGGTCAACATAAGTTCCATAACGAGTGGCATTTCCCAATCGCCAAAAATACTCGTAAAGAAGTGCTGAGATCTTTTCCAGTACATCGGTTGACTTTCCTTCCACCTTATAATTCTCCATAATAGCCAAGATGTATGGGCGTTCCTTCAAATTAATGATTGCCCATTCTGTGGACACTCCTGCAAGTGCGCCTTCTTTAAACAACACAGGCACATGGGCAGGAATGCCGATCGCGAGGCGGCTCTCCCTGCGTGGGTTTTTGGCAATGATCGATAATATTTCCGCCGATATCGTTTTGTTGATGAATTCACCTTTGTAAAGAACTTGTAACATCCTGGCTGCTTCGGCAGGTGTTGAAATATTTTCTTCTCCCCGCCCGGATGCTGCAGGAGTGATCATCTTTCGATTCAACTTTGTTTCTTTAAAGCCCAGCGACTGCAATGTGACATTAATACTGGCAGGACTTACAAGATCAATCATGGTATTGGTTGCAGTATTATCGCTTTGCGACATCATCAACACGCATAGGTTACGAATGCTGAGTGATACCGGATCAGCAAAGTCTTTTAAAATACCTGATCCACCAACAGCAGTCGCGGGGTTGATCACACGGTGATCAGTAAGCGAGAATACTTTCAGCGAAGCCTGCTTGTAAACTTCCATTAATATCGCAACTTTTATGGCGCTGGCCTGTGTAAATACTGCATGCTCATTAATGCCCATTGATTCACCACTAGTAAGATCAGTCACCATCAATCCGGTGATCGCCGGCGAAGCGTCAATGATCTCGCGAAGCTCTTTGAAGGTTTTGATTTTTAGGAGTTCTTTTGTTTCCTGCGCATTGGTGCCGGTTCCAGAAAATAAAATTGTAACTATTAAAACGCAGGTTAAAAACGAAGGTGTAATGCTTACTAATTTTCGCAACATTTTTGTTTTGAATGGTTAACGCTTCAATACAGGGTCCTGGCAAAATGATTTGTTCAAGTAATGTGTATGGTTAAAATTATGGAAACAAAAGGAAACGTGAAAGTTAGATGGATATTTTGCTTGACAGTTAATTTAACCACTAGGCACACAAGGAAGGCACAAGGGACACAAGGAGCTTTTGATGGTATTCAGAATAACTCTTTTGTGGACTTTTTAACGGAGGTAGTTTTTGACTAATCACAAATTTCTTGTGGCCTTCGTGCCTTCCTTGTGTGCCTAGTGGTTAAAAAAATGTCGTGAACATTAAAGGCTAACTGGAGGAATCATCTCCCTTAATGACCAAACGAAGCTAACCGAAAAGGTGCTCCATTATGCAATCTAACCTAATTCACTCCGGCTTGGGCTGACTAAAAGGGCCTATTACCGAATTTATTAAATCGGGATCAATTTCACCGTTAACGCCGATTTGTTGGGCTTTAAAATGCGAAACATTTTAGATTAACCGCTTTTTAGTCAGCCCCAAATACGCATTAAACATCTAATACCTATCTACGTTCCTGCCGGAATGAACACACAGTCAAAGTCTACTAAGCAACTAAGTTCCGGAGGAACGTCCGGTGGGTAGAAAAAACGAAAAAAACCACTACGTTCCAGCGGAACGTAAGAAGGCAAAACCGCTGATTATCTCCTGTTGAAATGTTGCCCGGGGCCGAGTTCATCATCTGGTTGTTCCGCTGGAACTTTTCTCTATTGATTTCTTCTACCGTTCTATCCACCTTACGTTCCGCTGGAACAAAGGAAATAGCCGGTATCCATAATCCTAATGGTAGATAA
>JBBPYM010000425.1:0-11168 GCA_038199905.1 Chitinophagales bacterium
TGGAAATTGTTGGGCGTTATAACAGTGCTTGTGCCTAAATTACCAGTATTAAAGGAATGGGCCTATGCGGGATTCTTGTTCGCCATGTCTGGTGCTATCTTTTCACACATAGCCAGTGGAGATGGGGCCAAGGAGTTTTTTGGACCAGTGTTATTGCTGAACCTGACAGTAGTATCCTGGCATTTCAGACCTGGCGGCAGAAAAACCCTTTCAGTTAATCCAATAATTCAACACCATGAAAAAGGAATTGTCACCTTCACAACGTGAAGAACTATCTAGTACTTTGAAGGCGCGTTTTGAGAAACACAAACACCGGCATAAAGGTATTGAATGGCCGAAAGTGCAGGCCAGGCTGGATTCGAGTCCTATAAAATTGTGGTCGCTTAATGAAATGGAAGCCACAGGCGGGGAACCGGATATTATTGATGTTGATAAAAAGACAGGGGAATATATATTTTATGATTGTTCCGCGGAAAGTCCGAAAGGCCGCAGAAGTATTTGTTACGACCACCTTGCGCTTGAGTCAAGAAGGCGAACAAACCGGAAAATAGCGCTACTGAAATGGCTGCTAATATGGGGGTTGAACTGCTAACGGAAGAACAATACCGGCAGTTGCATAAGTTTGGAAATTTCGATACCAAAACTTCGAGCTGGATCGTAACTCCTGCTAATGTCAGGAAGCTTGGTGGCGCCCTTTTTGGCGATTACCGCTACGGCACCATTTTCATTTATCACAATGGTGCAGAATCTTACTATGCCGCCAGGGGATTCCGTGGCTCTCTAAAAGTATAATCTTACACAAAATCTTATACAATGTCCAATAATGGAATGAATGCCAAAGTTGATTTTTATTTCATTCAAGCCAAAGCCTGGCAGGAGGAATTGAAAAAGTTAAGAACGATCGTTCTTGACTGCGGACTCGAGGAAGAGCTCAAGTGGGGTGTTCCCTGTTATACATTTCAGAAAGCGAACATCGTTTTAATTCATGTATTTAAACAGTACTGTGCGGTTCTCTTTTTTAAAGGTGCCTTGTTAGATGATGCCAGTGGCATCCTCATCCAGCAGACGGAGCATGTGCAGGCAGCTCGCCAGGCCCGCTTCACCAATGTTCGCGAAGTAGTTGAAAAAGAGGCTGTATTGAAAGCTTATATTTATGAGGCCATTGAGGTAGAAAAAGCGGGTTTGAAAGTAACTTTAAAAAAGACCGCAGCATTCAAGGTGCCGGAAGAATTTCAGAATAAGTTAGATGGGAACCTGGCTTTGAAGACTGCTTTTAATAAATTAACACCGGGAAGGCAACGGGCGTATATTCTTTATTTTTCTGCACCTAAGCAGTCCAAAACGCGGGAAACCCGGATTGGAAAGTACATGCAGCCAATTTTCGACGGTAAGGGGTTAAATGATTTGTGAATAGCTGAACGACTGGGGGTCATTAATAAAGCCGTAACATGCTTTGCATCATGTTACGGCTTTGAAGTTTGTAGCGAGAAGCAGACTTGAACTGCCGACCTTCGGGTTATGAATCCGATGCTCTAACCAGCTGAGCTACCTCGCCGGGTATTGAAACCTACACCTGATTTGCAAGTGCTGCAAGTGCTGGCCGCCGGTATTACCAAACGGGCTGCAAAAATAAAGGTTTTCAATAAAATTTCAGCTAAAAATCGAAAAGAATTCCGGCCACAAAATTAACTGACTGAAGATTAATTACAAAACTAATAATAACTAGACGAGGATGATAACGAGAGCTGAAGGCTGATAGCTGACAGCTGACAGCTATTTAACTTCCAACTCAAACATACTGTCATCTTCCATAAAACCCTCCAATTCATCGCCGACTACGCATTCACCTACCCCGGCAGGGGTGCCGGTAAAAACAAGGTCTCCGATATTAACGGAAAAGTAATTGGATATATAAGAAACGATGTTGTCAAAATTATTAAGCATGAGGGCTGAAGCGCCTTGCTGAACAAGTTCTTTATTCTTATATAAGCAGAAGTTGATGTCTTTTTTATTCTTAATGTTTGCCATGGTGACCCACTTTCCAATTACCGCTGAGTTATCCCAGGCTTTGGCTTTTTCCCAGGGTAGTCCTTTTTCCTTTAATTCATTCTGTATGTCGCGGGCTGTGAAGTCGATACCAACCGTTAAGGCGTCATAGTATTTGTTAGCAAAACGTTCCTGGATGTATTTGCCATTTTTGGAGATGCGTAGAACAAGTTCACATTCGTAGTGCAATTCATTGGTAAACTCTGGATAATAAAACGGGGTATGAGCCTGCAATAAGGCGCTTTTGGGTTTCATAAAGATGATCGGTTCTTCAGGCACTTCGTTTCCCAGTTCCTGGGCGTGCGCTACATAGTTACGTCCTACGCAAAATATTTTCATATTCAAGTATTTTTAAATTCTAAATCATGTTTGTAAACTAACCTGGAAAGGACTTCACTCACATGTATGTTGAATACCAAATATAATTCAGATATTTTTGCTAAAAGAAAGATTCAAGCCCAAATATCACAAATTGAAATTTAAATTGTTGAATTGGTTCATCGTCACTGCAATGCCGCTTTGAACAAAAGTTTCAATCAGTTCCACGCATTTCGAAACTTTTAATTGCACTACTGGCAGTTCCTTTTCACTCCAGTTGCCAAGTACATATTCAACCTGACTGCCTTTAGGAAAATCATTGCTTATACCGAATCGGAGCTTGGCATAGTTGGTCGTTTGCAGATGTTCTTCTATACTTTTTAATCCATTGTGCCCACCCGAACTGCCAGCACCCCTTACCCGCAATTTTTCGATTGATAGTGCCAGGTCATCAACGATAACCAGCAAATTTTCCAAAGGAATATTTTCCTTCTCCATCCAGTATTTTAACGCTTTGCCACTGAGGTTCATAAAAGTGGTCGGCTTTATACAAAGTATCCATTTACCTTTCCACTTTAGTTCCGATATATCCGCCAAACGTGCAGACTGGAAGTGAGTTTCGCGTTTCCGTACGAATGCGTCTACAATATCGAAACCGATATTGTGTCTTGTACCCGCATATTCAGGGCCTATATTTCCTAACCCAACAATTAAGAATTTATTCATGAATATCTTAATGTGATCTCAAGAATTGACCCGGTGTGAAAACAGATAAATATATAAAAAAAGCCCGGTAGAAACCCGGGCTTCACAAGTGAGGTTATTTTTTAGCGGCGGCTGGTTTCGCAGCAGCGGCTGGTTTCGCAGCAGCGGCCGGTTTAGCAGCAGACTTATCGGCACCCGCTTCTTCCTGTTTCAACTGACGTGTTAACACGATCGTTGCAATCGGGATACGTGGTGAGTTGAGAATTTCATAATTTTCTTCTACAACATCCTGAACACGCACATTTTCATTCAATTCCAATGTTGAAATATCGAATTCAATTCTTTCTTTCAGGTACTTAGGCAAGGTCTTTACCTTTAAAGATTTCATTTTTGTAAGCAATTTACCTCCACCTTTTACACCGACCGGAGTACCAGTAAGCTTTAGGGGCAATGTCGCAATTACTTTTTTGTCTTCTACGAGTTCAAGCAGGTCAACATGAAGAAGTTCATCAGTTACCTTATCGAACTGTAGGTCTTTCAGAATGCAGGTGAAGCTTTTTCCTTCTACCGTAACTTCGGTAAGCTGGAACTCAGGTGTATAAACCAGTGTTTTAAAAGCTGCTGCAGGAGCAGAGAAATTTACTTCGGCGGCACCCCCGTAAATTACACCTGGCACTTTGTTCTCAGAGCGAAGCTGGCGGGTGGCTTGTTTGCCATATTCGGTCCTGAGTTGTCCTTCGATTGTAATTGTTTTCATTTTTATGAATGTTTATTGTTTACTAATTTGTGCGAACAGCAACTTATGATTAAAGTTTTTTAACAACAGCCTGGTTATTTTTTATTCCTGAGTTGGGAATGAATAAACAAACTGGTGATGCTCCTGTTCTCATGAGCGTTGCGGATGGCAACAGCGAAAAGATCTGACACTGATATCACTTTGATTTTAGGCGTTTCCCTTTTTAAAGGGATCGTATCACAAACCACCAGTTCTTCCAGCACACTGTTTTCGATATTCTCGTAAGCATTGCCACTTAACACCGGGTGGGTACACAATGCACGCACACTCCTGGCTCCTTTCTCTTTCAGTAATCCTGCTGCTTTCGCCAGTGTTCCACCGGTATCACAAATATCATCTATAAGAATCACTTCCCTTCCGGTAACATCACCAATAACCACCATACTTGCGATTTCATTGGCTCTTTTACGATGTTTGTCACAAATAACCATCTCGGCGCTAAAATAACTGGCTATTTCACGTACCCTGTTAGTACTTCCCACGTCAGGGGCGGCAAAGGTAAGGTTTTCAAGTTTAAGTTGTTCGATGTAAGGGATAAAAATGGCAGAAGAGTCAAGATGATCAACGGGTATATCGAAGTATCCCTGTATCTGTGGAGCATGAAGATCCATAGTTATCACGCGGTCGGCCCCTGCGGCCACCAACATATTTGCCACCAGCTTTGATCCGATTGCTACCCGCGGCCTGTCTTTCCTGTCCTGGCGGGAAAAACCATAATAGGGCATCACCGCTATAACCTTGTTTGCCGAAGCTCTCCTGGCCGCATCTATCATTAACAGGAGTTCCATGAGGTTATCTGTAGGTGCAAAAGTGCTTTGAACCAGAAAAACATAGTCGCCACGAATACTTTCCAGGAATTCCACCCCAATCTCCCCGTCACTGAATTTTTGAATATTGATTTTTCCTAGCGGGTTCCCGAACTTTTGGGAAATCCGATCTGTGAGGTATTGTGATCCTGATCCCGAGAAAATCTTAGCGTTGGGCTCCATAAAAAATATAATGAGCCGCGAAGATAAAACTTCGCAGCATAAAACATCGTTGACGTTTCGAATTAAATGACTGTGGGGGTTTGTAGCGATCAACCATTGTTAAGATGGTCAGGCATTTTTTTAAAAAAAAGAGAACAGCCGCAGAAAAAAGAAGTTATACAGAGAAAACCTCTGCGTAATTCCTTTTTCCCCGGCTGTTTCTCTTTGGTTAATTTTTTAGCTTTAACCAGATAATTGTGCAAATAAGCATTCAAATAATGATCGATAAATGCGCTGGGTGTTACTCAACAGACGCATACACATTCCTGGATGCCACACTCTCCTTAACCTGCTCAGTTTTAGTCATATTGCCATCCTTTTTTATGCTGTGAAAAGCATAAAAGGTGGAAAAACAAATAACAACGGAAAAAGTCATTGCGAGGAGAAACATTCCAAAACAAAAAACGAAGGGATTCATCCCTTTGGCGAAAGTGAAGTTTGTACTTTTCATGGATTTATTTTTAATTTTTCAAGGGATCTCTAATCACTAACGCATAATTAGCAATTTTTATTTCCAAAAAGGGTTAAATAGACATCGGAAGAGTAAAACTAATTGTTAACATTTACGGATGCAAGAGCAAAACTACTCAATTAAGTACTGGGCCATTGATGACCGGCCGAGAGAGAAACTTTTACAAAAAGGGGCATTGTCGTTAAGCGATTCCGAATTATTGGCTATTCTGCTGATGAACGGCCATAAAGAGAAATCCGCAGTTGATCTTGGAAGGGAGATCCTGCAACTCAGTAAAAACAACTTGCAGGAACTTGGTAAGTTCTCAGTCAGTGACCTTACCCAAATAAAAGGCATTGGTGAAGCAAAAGCAGTGATTTTAATCGCTGCATTGGAATTAGGACGAAGGCGGCAGGCTGCCAGCTTCCTGGACAAATCTGTAATAAAAGACAGCCGGGACATTGCAAGTTACTTACAGGTATTATTGAAAGATTATACTAAGGAAGTTTTTGCAGTGGTATTCCTTAACCGCGCAAATAAGATCAATCACTTTGAAATAGTTAGTGAAGGCGGCATAACCGGCACAGTTGCCGATCCGCGGATCATCCTTAAGAAAGCGCTGCAGGAAAATGCAGTTAGCCTGATTCTTTGCCACAATCATCCGTCTGGCAATTTGAGGCCGAGCAGGGCTGATGAAGAACTTACGGCGAAAATAAAAGAAGCAGCCAGGTTCCTGGATATCAAGGTAATAGACCACGTAATTGTCAGCGAGGAAGGTTATTTCAGTTTTGCAGACGAGGGTATTTTGTAATCCAATCTTTTGTGTGATAGTAGATAACGGTGCAACGAAATAAAAACGAAGGTTCAAAAATTGAATTGCATAATGAGTTAACTAAATTTGAGTTGATTTAAAGGGCCAGTTCCCAAACAAACATTTTGCAGCAAATAACACATATACAAAACAGGATCTATGAGCTCCGGGGGGAAAGGGTAATGCTTGATTTTGATCTCTCCTACCTGTACGAAGTTGAGACAAAGGTCCTGAACCAGGCAGTAAAACGTAACCTGCAAAGGTTCCCTAAAGATTTTATGTTCAGGCTCAGCCTTTCGGAATGGCAGGCTATGCGGTCACAGAATGTTACCGCATCTGAAAGTATCTCACCGGAATTGAAAACAGTTATTATTGGTCAAAAGAAACGTAACACGCGTGTAACACCCTTCGCTTTTACCGAACAGGGTGTTGCCATGTTAAGCGGTGTTCTTACCTCCGCAAAAGCCATAAACATGAATATTGCCATAATGAGGGCCTTCGTGGAAACAAGAAGATTTGCCTTGCAGAAAACTAATGTCAAGGAACAACTAAAAGAAATACAAACGCGCCTTGGCGAACACGATGTGCAGCTTTCACAGATCTATGATGCCATAGAAAATATGCTTGACGAGAATGCGGCGCAAAAAAAATGGGATGACAGAGAAAAAATAGGTTTTAAAAATACATGACACCTTCCCGCTGAAAAAAGTTAAGCCTGTGCTGTTGGCCCCCCAAAGTTCATGGGCAGTTCTACCGCTTCAAGATCCTGGATGGTACCGCTTACGGCTTCAAAACGACTAACATTTTCTATCAAAGCCTTCATAAAGCGTTTGGCATGCTGTGGGGTTAATATTATGCGTGATTTTACCTTGCTTTTAGGTGTGCCCGGCATAACGTTCACAAAATCTATCACAAATTCTGCATGAGAGTGGGTAATAATCGCCAGGTTTACATACTGCCCTTCGGCTGTTTCTTCAGATATTTCTATGTTAAGCTGATTTGGTTGATTGGTACCGTTTTCCATGAGCGATTTTTTTGCGAAGCTAAGTAAACCCGGAAGATTAATGCAGCAAAGGGATAAAGAATATTATTAATAAAAAGGCCCCCGTAACGGAGGCCTTTTTTATGTATGGTTCTTCTAATTTTTGTCCCAGAAAACTTTAGATTCTACCTTGTCGCCTCCTACTTTAGCGGCAGCTTCTTTATAATTTGCATTATTCAATGTCTGTTCATTGGTGGGATAGCTAAACCTGTTTGGAAAACCAGATTTGGCAGTTGCGGGCGCCGTTAACACCGGGTAATCAAGCCTGCGGTATTCGGTCCAGGCTTCATAACCACGATTATACAATGCGATCCATTTCTGCGTGCCGATCTTTTGTTTGTAAGTACCTGCAGCAGTCTGGTAAGCAACATCCGGCCTTCTTAAATAAGCGCCGGTATCTGCAGCCGCCACTCCCCAGTACACCAGCGACGCTTTGATGGCATTGTTGTAGTGTTTCTCCGCAGTTTCGGTTAATGCAAAACCACGCTCTATTGCCTCGGCCCGGTAAAATTCAATTTCCGGGAAATCCAGTAACAAGGCCGGGAAATCCATTGCAGCCACTTTATCACTGAATTTCGCGTAATCCGAGAAAGTGTTATTAGACCCCACGGTTCCGCCTACGTAAACACCCCCGGAATTTGGTTTGAAATACATGGACAGACGTGGATCACTCAACTCTTTAAGTTTATTAACGAGTGTGTTTGCTGCAACGAAGTCCTGCCTGTTACTTTGAATGAGGTCAACCCAAAGTGGGTTGGTATTTGGAGTAACTCTTTGGTATGCAAAGGATGCATTGTCGGCAGCAGATTGAAAAGCTTTTGCATCGGCTTGTTCAACCGCTGTTTTGGCTTTCGCTGCATCAACATCCACGATAGTCATGGCCATCCTGATTTTAAATGAATTGGCAAACTTTACCCAGGAAGCAACGGATCCTGCATATACAAGGTCAGAGCCTGCACTAAATCCTGCTACTGCCGGGTTTAAGGCAGCAATATCTGCATCCAGTCGAACAAACAGGCTGTCATAAATGGACTTGGCGTCGTCGTATTTTGGAAACAGGATACCTGGATTTAATGCTTCAGAATAAGGAACATTTCCGAATGTGTTTACCAGTACGGTGTAAGTGTACACCTGCATAATATCTGCAATCGCGATCTGGTTCTTCCTGACATTTTCATCAACTATAGAATTATCAAGGGGGATCAGTCGCTTGGCTTCCTTTAGGTCTACCAGCACATCCCGGTACATACGACCCCACCAGGCCTGGGGAATACCACGGGTGTAAAAATCGTAGTTGGGTTCATCCTGGTAGGTAGTGGTGGCCCAGTGCTGTACCACTAACCTGTACACGTTCCTGTTAACATTGGTGCTCGCAAGTCCATCAACCAGGTTCCTTACTGCATTGGAAAACAATGTGGATGGGGGCGCAACTGCCGGCGCTTTTGTCTGGGCGTTGTATTTGGTGATATCCTTGGTACAGGCTACCATTGTTAGCAGGGATATCGAGATGATTAAGTATTTTTTCATAGTGTTTGTTTTAAAACTTTAATTTAAGATTAAAGCCAAGTGTTCTTGTTGTCGGGTAGGCGCCACTCTGGTAACCCTGGATATTTCCTGCTGTGATAGCTTCTTCGGGATCAGCATAAGGAAGATTTTTGTGGATGATCCAAAGATTACGGCCGATGACGGAGAAATCAATTCCCTTAAATGGTGCAATCTTGCTTACTGCGATTGCGGGCAAGCTATAAGTGAGATTTAGTTCTCTCAACTTAACATAACTCGCGTCGTAAACAAATTCGGCGGCAGGTCTGCGTTCATAACCATAAAAGCCAGTTAGCGTGTTCTTTACCCTTAAGGTGTTGGCTTTTCCATCAGCAGTGATACCGGGAGTAATCAAGCCACCGCCATTGTCCAAAGCGTTCCTGGAAGGGTTTCCAAGATCATTATTTCCGGCAGTTTCAGGTAATACACCTGTATCAAGACCATAATATAAATCGAGAGAAAATACATCACCACCCTGTCGTACATCAACCAAAAAACCAAGAGAGAAATCCTTGTACCTGAAAGTATTGTAAATACCACCGATCCAGTTGGGGTTAACGTTGCCGATAACATTGTTGGTAGTGGAAGTTTGGACGTAATACCCGTTAGCACCAACAAGTTTCTGGTCGCCTTCCTGCCATGGCACCTGCACGCCGTTTTTTATAGTAGTGAATGTTTTTCCCTGGATGGTACCATAGGCCTGGTTTAATGTCGCGTTGATAGAAACACCGCCTTGCATGTTCATGTCATTTATCGGCAAGTTGGTGCTTTGGTCAAAGAGGGCCAACACTTTGTTGCGATTCCTTGACCAGTTCACATTAATGTTCCAGGAGAAATCCTGTGTTTTAACCGGTATGGCGTAAATGGAAACTTCAACACCCTGGTTTTGGATGGTTCCTGCATTTACTACTTTTTTATTGTAACCAGTGGCCATGGACACACTAACGGGAATAATCTGGTTAACACTTTTTGTGCTGTAGTAAGTGAGGTCAAAACCTAAGCGGTTACGGAAAAATGCCATTTCAAGTCCAAGCTCATAGCTCTTGGTTCTTTCAGGCTCGAGGGCGGCCTCGTTCTTAACATCAGGCAAAGAATACAACGGCGCACTGCCGAAGTTGGCGGACCTGTTGTAAACATCCTGCAGGTATCCCCATGGCGCGCTGTTACCCACTTCTGCGTAGTTGGCTCTCAATTTACCGGTTGATAACCAGTTGGTATTCGTTACGAACCTGGAAAATAAAAAACTTGCGGAAACAGAAGGGTAAAAGTAGGCATTGTTATCTTTTGGCAATGTAGATGCACGATCTCTCCTACCTGTAGCTTCCACTGTCAGGAAGTTCCGATAGCCAAGGGTTAAACCGGCAAAGTACCCGTCAACAGCAATTTTTTCGCCTGCCTCGTCGGTTGGCAATACGTTTAAGGGACTGAATGAATTAGACAGCGCATATAAGCCTGGCACAACAAGCCCGCCATTTGTCTGCGCGTACACAGATGCAATGGATGACCGCCTGATATTGGTTCCAAGCAATGCTTTCAGGTTGAAGTCTTCTGAAAGATCCTTGTCTACATTCGCGATCAGGTCGTAATTATATTCCCTGAAAGTTCTGGTAAAACGTGTGTAAGAAGGAACAGCAACACTGCCCACGGCTACTCTCTCTTCATGTAATTCATCGTAAGAATCGAGGGATACACGGCCAAGGAAATTCAACCAGTCGGCTGCTTTGTAGGTCAGGGATGCATTTCCAAAGTAGCGGTACCTGTTGTCTGTTTCGTAGTTTTCATAACGGATCCAGTAAGGATTATCGGAATAGATAGGCCGTAATCCATTGGCCATTGTAGGATCTGCCCAGTTCCAGGTAACATTTTTACGCGTGCGAAAGTAGGCTTCTTTCAGCTCCTGAATATCAGTATTGGGTTGCCACCACTGCCTGAAAGACTGGTTTACGTTGTATTTATTATAGCCGGTACCAAATCTTCCTTTACCATCGATCTTTGAAAAGTTAATAGCGGCGGAAGCAACCAGTTTATCTGTGATCTGGTAATTCGATGAAAGGTTTACAAGATTCTTGATAAGTTTACTATTCGGCATTATCCCTTTTTCTTCGCTTCTTGTGTAACCGAGTTTATAATTTGTTTTCTCTCCGCCACCGTTTAGCAGAACGCTGTTGTTTGTGGTAAACGAGGTTTCGAAAAAAGAGGAAGGGTCATTTTCAGCTGCCACCCAGGGGCGCATTTTTTTGTAATTGGGTGAAGTAGGGTCAAAAGCATCCCAATGATAAACCATCAGCTTTGGATCGAATCTCACACCGTAGGCGGCATCCTCAGTTGTTGGTACTATCAGGCTGCTGGAGCCACTACCAAAAGCGTCTTTATACCAAAATCCATAGTTATCGGAACCAGAGCCGGCTTTGCTGTATCCTGTTTGAGAA
>JBBPYM010000426.1:0-2792 GCA_038199905.1 Chitinophagales bacterium
AGGATGATCTCTATGGCTTCCATTTCTTTGTAAGTCATTCCCAGGTGCCTGATACTTTCTGTACGTGCCAGTTCAAAATACTGCGCATAGTTGCCATGATAAACCCTGCTCATCTGGTCGGTCTCTGCATATCGCACCCGTATTCTTGTTTCAAATGTGTACATATAAGAAGGCTGTCAGCCGTCAGCGACCAGCTTTCATCAGCCCATGCGTTTTATCAATAACTATAAAGAAAAGTGTTTAGTTCCATATTAGTCCACCAGAGTAACGGCGGAGTGGCGATTGTTATCAGCGCCACTTTCTATCTCATCATCCCATCGATACTCGCTTTTCCTGGTCCGCATAAAAGAAGGGCTATAAAGCAGGTTAGATAGAGAGCAGCCTTTTCTCCATCGCCAAAAACATCGCCGTTATGTGCTACAAATAATGCAACCGACATACTGATGATCAATGGTATCACCACCAGTCGTGAAAACAAGCCAATAATAACAAATATAGCACAGAAGAACTCGGAGAAAACCACCAGGCTCAGCGATAGGGTACTACCCAGGCCCATAAAATTGATGAATTTTGTTTTCATACTGCCAAATTGCACCAGCTTGCTGTAACCGTGCGACATACACATGGCGCCGGCTCCCACACGAAGTACAAGCATGGCAATGTTGAATGCTGACTGACTATAATTGATAGAAAGTAATTTTCTCATGGAACAAGTTTTTTTTCAAAAATAGAAATTTGAATTGATTTAAAAGGAAATGTTAATCATTGCAGTTATCCACACCTGTTTGCAATGTTGTTTGGTTTACGCTAAAATAATTTGAAACTTTACCGCGTTGTTTGTCAATACACGTTGTCGTGGTTGCTTACAATGATTGCAATTTTAAGAACTCGTTATATTGAATTTGAAAAATCATCGATCTTACACTGGTTGAGCAGGAGAAGAGATGGTAAAAGATATAATTATTACATGAAGAAGATTATTTGCACAGTATTGGTAGCCTTTTGTTTGCTAACGGTTACCGCCCAGCAAACCAGGTTTATCGAAGATCCACAGTCTAGTCTCAAACAGGCGAAAGAATATTACCAGAAAGAATATTATAGCCTGGCATACCCCATCTTTAAAGACCTGAGCCTTAACCTGCGGGAGACAGATCGCAGTAACCAGGCATTAAACTTCCAGGAAATTAAGTATTACACCATTGTTTGCGCCCTTAAACAAAATGAAGCCGGCGCCGTTGCCCAGGCTGTCCTGTATATAGACCTTGATGATAATATCGCACGTGGCGAAATGATGAGCTTTCACCTGGGAGAATATTATTTTCGCCAGCGGGATTATTACCAGGCCTCTTCTTACTTCGAAAAAACTTCCATAGAACACCTCAGTAACCGTGAGATCGCCGACATGAAATTTCACCAGGGTTATGCGTATTTCAATCTTCAAAAATTTGAACTGGCAAAACCGCTTTTTGATGTGATCAGGCTTTCTCCCAACGACCCAAATTATATAGATGCTAACTACTACTATGGCTTTATAGCTTTTAATGAAAGGAGGTACAACGAAGCGCTGGCTGCATTTAAAGTGGTGGAAAATGAACCACAATATGCTCCCGTGGTACCCTTTTATGTTGCCAATATTTTGTACAATACTGGTGAGAAAGAAAAGGCGCTTGCCTATGCCGAGGATAAATTGCAAAAAGGAGCACAGGTGTATGACCTTGACCTGCGGCAGTTGGTTGGCCATGCTTATTTTGAAAAACAGAATTATGGTAAAGCACTGCCCTACCTGGAAAGCTATGTTAATCGCTCCAAAAAAGTAAGAAGAGAAGACCTTTATGAAGTTTCTTATTCTTATTACCAAACCTCCAACTATGCAAAAGCTATCGATGGCTTTAAACAACTTGGTGGAAAAGAAGATTCTCTTTCACAACATTCTATGTACCTGTTGGGAGATGCGTACCTGAAAACCAACCAGAAGACGAATGCCCGTAATGCCTTTTTGTTCACCACCTCCAATAGCAGCAATGATTACCAGCGCGAAGTGTCTTCATTTAATTACGCTAAGTTATCCTATGAACTGGGTTACCAGGATGTTGCCCTCACGGAACTGCAGCGTTTCCTGGCAGGTTACCCGGCTTCGGCCTACAACAATGAAGCAAAAGAACTGCTGGTAGCAGTTCTCGCCAACACTAATAATTATAAAGACGCACTTACTTTGTTGGGCAGCCTGAATTCGCCTTCTGAGAATGCCAAAAAACAATACCCGAAAATATTGTACGGCAGGGCCACAGAACTGGTGAACGATGGTTTGCTGGTTTCCGCGAACGACCTTTTGAATAAGGCGCTTAAGGATCCTTACAACGGGTCAGTTCTTCCTTTTATTAATTTCTGGAAAGGTGAGATCTCTTTTCGACTTAGCAACATTGATGAGGCCATCAAATATTACTTGGAATACTTGAAAGCACCAGAGGTAAATGGGGAAGTAAATCCTGTCAACGCCAAATATAATCTTGGCTATTGTTTTTTGAAGAAAGAAAATTATAAGCAGGCACTTACATTTTTCGAACAGATTGTAAAAAGTCCCAGGATAAATTCATCGGCCATGGAGCAGGATGCCTTTGTAAGAAGCGCTGACTGCTATTACATGAGTAGGGATTTTAAAAGAGCCCTTGGCATGTATGACCAGGTATTAAGCTTTTCCTGGCCATCTTCTGATTATGCAACATTCCAGAAGGCCCTGGTAGCAGGCGTTACAAGTGGCAGTGATAAGATACGCCTGCTGCAATCCATACCCA
>JBBPYM010000427.1:0-2867 GCA_038199905.1 Chitinophagales bacterium
CTCCTCAAATCCTGAATTCTGCACATTTGTTGATTCCATCAGCCTTGCCTTACCGCATTTATTTTCACGTACCCAGGATTGTATCATGCGATTGTGTGGCATACTATATCCTGTAAGCAATCATCAATTTCTTGACAGCCGTCTTACAGGCATCAATCATTTTTTGTGCATCTTTAGAATTCGTTGACATTGGCATTTCACACAGCACATGTTTGCCTGCCGTAGCCGCCCTTATCGTGAACTCAGCGTGCATACTATTTGGTAATACAATATACACCACATCTATTTCCGGATTGTTCTTTATGTTATCAAAGTTTTGATAGTTGTAGATGGCCGAAGTACTTATGCCATACTGCCGTGCAACATTTGCTGCTTTCTCCGCATCGCCACTCACGAGCGCCACAACCTTTGAATATTTGCAGGCACCGAAAGCAGGTAATAGCTGTTCCAAAGTGAGTTTGTCCAATCCTACCAGCGCATAACCGATCCTTTTTGCAAGTGCGATGCGCGTCGGTAGCGGTCCGTCTTCCTTTTCTGTAGGATGATGCATCGGTGGAACTTTCACCGGTGTCAGGTCCTGCGCAGTTAACGTTTTTGGTGTCCCCCCGTTTGGTCTTGTCTGGGCATTCACATTTTGCCCCACCAGTTCCGACATTGCCGTTACACTCATTATTCCCCAACCTGCTTTACCAAGAAAAATTCCTTCTGCTAACCTCAGCAGTTTCTTGGTCAAATAGTATTGAATCCATAAGTTTTAAAAACATTTTTAAATAATTATACCACTCGACAAGAAACGTTCGGTCCATCATGGGTGGAGATGCATCGTAACTAGTTCTATAACCCGGTATTGAGTGGCAAGTCTTGGAGATCATCCTTCGTTGCGCCACCGTTCCGCGCACTGCGCATTTTCATGCGGGGATGATTCGTCGAGTTTCTTTCGAATCTCGATAATTTTTTCTCCATCTTCAACTGACGAATCTACCGGTTTGTTAGTACCGGACGGTTTTTCATCCTGAGGTGGTGTTGATTGTTTTTCCATTGTAGAAGTTAGATTGAAAAGTTTCTTATAGCTATTCAAAAAACTATACCCTGAATTAGCAGGCTAACTGGCATTATATTTATACTATACAAATTAAAAAACAGATGCAGTCAAAATCCTTCTCTGAAGATGCTTTGCAAAAGATTAAGTCGGAACTGGAAAAACTCGACCAGGAATCCGTAAGTGTAGATGGTAAACAACTGAAACCCAGTCAGTGTTATCGGTTCCAGTTAGATCCTATGCACATGTTGTTTAATACAAACTGTCCAGACACGCTTAGGGAAAAAGTGCAGATGATCCTCCACACACATTTCCCGGAACCAACCATAACTGAGGATGGAAATGTCTAAATTTATAATAAACCAACAATATGGAACCAAATAAAAACAAACTACCCGCCGAAAATAAAGCCGTCACCGATCCCATTAAAACCGCGAAGTTGGAAGCTGAAGCAGCAATTGAGCTTGATCCGGATTTTGCAACTGATCCCGCCTCAGATGATTTAGACGAGGGTGAACTGGCAAAATTGGATAACTCTAATGACTAGCCTGAATACTATAAAGCGACCGTTTTGCTCAAACGCATTTACAGATTGAAACCTGAAAGATCGTAAACGAAAAAGGTAGTTCTCTTGTCAGGTTCACTATTTACGCTGATCAAAGCCTGGTTTTGTATAATTGTTTTTCAAAGCGCGAGCCTTTTCCCCGTTCCGGTAAACGCTTTACATGGAATGGAGTCCCTAAAAAATTGAGTTGGCATTCAAATGGTCCATGGGAGCATAAGTTGCTCGCTTCCCAAACTGTTAATCTGTTATTCATGAAAAGAGTTTAGCTCATTTAGCAAATTAGTAAGAATGTCAATTAAACCTTTATATCGTGACGGATTAAGAACAAAATCAACTGCACCAAGTTTTTTTACCTCCGCTACGTACTTCGGGTCTGCGACGGTTGAATAAATATAAACAGGCACATTCGCGAGACGATCGATCTTTTTTATTTCCTGCAGGCACTGAACACCGTTCATTAACGGCATGTTCATGTCGATAAAAATAAAATATGGTTGTAAGTCAGGGTTATTGTGCAGCATTTCCAGTGCCTTCACGCCATTCTCGGCGTAGATACTAGAGATAGAACTATCCACTTCTTCCAGGGCTAAAGTAAAAATCTCCCGGTCATCCTCATCGTTTTCTATGAGGAAACATATTCTGGCAGGTTTCATTTAGACTCGTTTATGATTGAACCCTGTTGGGATCAGTTAAAAACATATATTAATATTTAAAAGTAGGCAATCTTTTTTCAAACAACTTTGTTTGAGAATTAATAAGAGCTGCATATATGCGTATTAAAACAGAAAAGTAATAATAAATTGAGATGCGGTGCTATAATTACCCATTAACTTTATACTTAGAGAACAGATAACCCACCCATTGAGGATGAATGTAAAAAAAGTAAGTTGCAGTTTCTCTAATTTTTTGATGCTGCAAATATTGCTACTATCCTTTCTTGGGATTACATCGGCTTGCGAGGGCCAGCCGGTGGCAAAGCAAGGCATCAACGAACTAATTGAATCAATAAATTTAATTGCCGAACAGCGGCCGGTAGAGAAGCTGCACCTCCAGTTTGACAAGCCCTGGTATTCTGTTGGCGACACTATATGGTTTAAGGCTTACCTATTTGAAGCTACCTATCTCACCGCAAGCGCTACCAGTGGCATCTTGTATATTGAACTGGTGAATGACAGTAACGTGTTGATCAAGCGTATGATGTTGCCCGTAATTTCCGGTCTGAGCTGGGGAAATATTTTTCTTGACGGAAAAGAACTGTCCCAG
>JBBPYM010000428.1:0-16249 GCA_038199905.1 Chitinophagales bacterium
ATTTATCATGCATCCGTTTCAGTGGCTTCTATCTTTTACTTAATTTAAAAAAGATATTGATAATTAACGCATTAAGACTGTCGGCCTGCCAATGTTTGCCGCCCTGCTAACCACGGTATGGATTTTCGTCAACAACTATCAGCGCCTTTGCTGACTCAAGTCATAAACAGCGCTCCTCAGCAGCAGTACCTTTGAAATATCAAACAAGCACAAAACTCCAAAACATGAAAACAAATTTACCTATTAACCCCATGTACTTCAATTGCTCTCAACAAAACAGTATTTAATCCTAACAGTTGGCGCTCATTCCCGTAAGGAGCAGCCAACCAGTTTCTATTAAGCACAATTAATCCTTTTATCCTTTTTAATTCAATCCTATGAAACTCTTTAAGCTTCTGGCATTATCCTTATGTCTATACATTAACGCTCAGTCTGCAGGCACACCCGGACTAAATTATAATTATTATGAAGGAACATGGAGCCTTCTCCCTGACTTTAATACCCTGACTCCAGTTAAAAAAGGAACCAGCAAAAATGTGTCCCTGGACAATCGTAACAAGGACCTTCAATACGCTTTTCAATGGAGCGGTTTTATCACTATCCCTGCAACAGGGAATTACAAGTTCGAAACTTTTTCAGACGACGGAAGCAAACTGTTTATCGGTACCACACAGGTTGTAAATAATGACGGTGAGCACGCCGGACAATTTGTAACTGGTAACATCAGCTTAAATGCTGGTGTGTATCCTATTACAATATCATACTTCCAGAGTTATGGTGGCCATATAATGGAAGTTTACTGGTCATCTAACAGTGGTCTCTCCCGCCAGAAAATCGGAGATAATGTTTTAACAGTAAATGATCCAAGTTTAACTGGATTGAATTATAGTTATTATGAAGGAACCTGGAGCACATTACCAGATTTTAATACTTTGACTCCTGTGAAAAGAGGGCTTGTTGACAATGTAAATCTTGATTCCCGCACGAGGGAAATGCAATACGCATTTTTATGGCAGGGTAATATTACCATTACAACCGCCGGTAATTATACCTTTGAAACTTACTCCGATGATGGCAGCAAATTGTACATCGGTTCTTTTGGTTATAACACCACACCGGTTGTTAATAACGACGGCGAGCATGCTAGTCGGTTCGTTACAGGAACAGTATTTTTAAACGCCGGAATTTATCCTATTGCTGTAACATTCTTTCAGAGTTATGGCGGACAAACTATGGAGATCTACTGGTCGTCTAACACGGGTGTTGCACGCCAGAAAATACCAAATGAGGCTTTTAGAGGCACGAGTCCTATTGTTACATTGCCTGTAGTTACACCTCCTATTGTACTAGTTCCTGAAGTACCGACCCCCGCGATACCAACGCCTGTAGTAACTAATCCCAACACACCAACACCAACAGGAACGACCTTTGACGCTACCAGCATTACCGACGGGCTGAAGAGCGCTACCAATAATTATTATTTCTCTGTTGCCGCAGGCAATGATTCAAGAACACCTGCACAGGCGATGAACCCCGCCACACCGTGGAAGACGATCAACAAGCTTAACGCTTTTATGTCCAGCTTACAACCAGGTGACGCGGTGCTGTTCAACAGGGGTGAAGTATTTGACGGTTCTATTGTAATGGCTCAGTCTGGTACCGCTTCACGACCGATCATCTTTTCAGCTTACGGCACAGGTTCAAAACCGGTGATCAACGGCCTGATGAGTCTTCGCAACTGGGTTTCTACCGGCAACGGTACCTGGGAAGCCAGCTGCCCGTCAGCAGATTACCTTAACATGGTGCTTTTCAACGATAACGTACAGGCAATGGGCCGCTTCCCCAATATCACCGAAGCTAACAGGGGATACCTTACCATCGACTCGCACAATGGCAGTTCACAACTCACCGACCAACAGCTTGGCTCATCGGTTAACTGGAAGGGTGCAGAGTTAGTGGTACGCAAGAATGACTGGACGATTGACCGCGGTCCGATCACCAATCACTCAGGTAACACATTGAACTTTGTCTCTCCTACCTCTCATCCGCTCACCGACGGTTACGGTTACTTTATACAGAACAGCCCGCAGGCACTCGATCAACTCGGCGAATGGTACTATAACCCTGCAACAAAGAGGTTAAGGGTGTTCTTCGGATCAGGCGCACCAACTTCATATTCTGTAAAAGCAAGTATCGTGGATACACTGGTGAACATCAACAAGAGGCATTATATCACCTTTGATAACCTGGCTTTCAGAGGCGGAGACTTTAGCTCACTGGTGATCAACAACTCCTCCAACGTACGGGTTCAGAACAGCGACATCAATTACTCAGGCATCGATGGACTGTCGGCTGAGAACTCCCCATACCTGACCGTTTCCAACAGCACTTTTAACCATTCCAATAACTCAGGCATGCGCCTCTACCAGGGATCTAATTACGCTACCATCAAAGGCAACGTGATCATCAACAGCGGTATCATCCCCGGAATGGGAAGCAGCAACAACCAACAGCATGACGGTATCTACGTTGACTCCTCACCTTCCAACACCATCGAGTACAACAGGGTAGACAGCAGCGGATACTGCGGTATCACTTTCAGTGGTGACCATACAGTGGTAAAGAACAACTCAGTAAACTACTTTTGTTTGACAGTAAACGACGGTGGCGGCATCTATACCTGGGGCGGCTGGGATAAGACAGGCCGTAAAGTGATCGGTAATGTAGTGATGAACGGCATCGGCGCCCCGGAAGGCACAGACAGTCCTATCGCCGGCGGCGCGGTAGGGATCTACACAGATGACAGGTCGACCAATATCGATATAATGGACAACACTGTAGCTAATTGTAACAGGGCCGGTATCTACCTTCATAACTCACACGAGATGAACGTAAAGAACAACACCCTGCACAACAACACCACCCAGCTGAGCATAGTGCACGATGCACTGGAACCAGGCGACCCTATCCGTAACATCAACGCTCAAGGTAACATCATCTCATCGAGCAAAGCCGGACAGTTCCTGATGGAGAACGCCAGCACGCACAACGACATCGCACAGTTCGGTACCTATAACAATAACTATTACATGAGACCAAGCGACGAGAACGGTATCATCAACACAAACGTAATGGACAACGGCCAGTCCAAAGCTTCTTATTATGATCTTGCTGGTTGGTCAGCAGCGTTCGGTTACGACCAGCAGTCAAAAAAGAGCCCAGTAACGATTCCGGCTTATGCGGTGAGCAGGCTGATCGGTGGCAACAAGTATGCAAACGGCAGCTTTAACAGCAATATAGACGGTGTGGTATGTATGTCATCACCAGGCAGGGGAACGGCTTCTTTGAGCAAGAGTAAACTGGATGGTGGCGCGCTGCAGATCAGCTTTGACGCCCTCGGCGGTTCAGGCAACCAGGTAGGCGCATACATCGACTTCGGTGCAGTTACAGCGGGTAAAAGTTACCTGATCCGTTTCAGTTTGCTGGGATCTTCCAGCGGCAAAACAGTAAAGGCTTTCATCCTGCAGAACGGCGGTTCTTACGGCAAGCTTTCTGAGCTCCGTTACTTTGAACTGACCAGCAGCCGCACAGAAAACCAGTTCATCTTCACCGCGCCTAGCACACAGTCTAATGCAATGATCGCCTTGGAAATGAACGGTAATGACTGTCCTTTCTGGATGGATAATTTCCAGGTTCATGAAGCAGAAATAACCACACTCAATGCAGACGACTACATGCGTTTTGAATACAACAACACCGGCAGATCTAAGTCAGTGACGCTGAACGACACTTACGTGGATGCTACCAACAAATCTTACTCAGGCAACATCACCCTTGCACCATTTACTTCGCTGATCCTGATGAAACAACCGGTAGTAACTGCGGCACAGTCAGACAGGGTGATAGAAGCGGTAGCAGCGATAAGCGCAGACGCACAGGCAGAAACAATGATGGCGATGACGGTAAAGGTTAGTCCTAACCCGGCACACGAGAAACTGCAGGTATCGGTTAACCTGCCCTCAGGCACACAAGCTGCATCGATGAGCATCTTCAATCTTGCTGGTGTGAAAGTACGCACCATGCCGCTGGCTGCTGCAACAGCGATCGTACCGGTAGATGTTACCACCATGGCAAACGGGGTGTACATCATCAACATCAACTACGATGGTAAAGTGGTAACTAAGAAATTTGTAAAACAATAGAAAGAATATATCAATAACTTCAACAATAAAAAAAGCCCGCTAAAACAGCGGGCTTTTTTTATTGTTGAATTTATTAGGTTGTTCCTGACAGTCAGTTCAGGGATCCAAAAACTTTGTTGTTGTCAGCAGCAAAATCATTGATTGTTTATAAAAACTGTGAAGAGTTGCTCCACCTGGTGAGCTGCTCCTTAAATTGATCTCCGGTCCAGTTCCTTACCTGGAATCTTCCAACCTGCAATGGATCACTAAGGTTACTTACAATTCTTTCAGTTGTGGTGAAGGCAGCGGATAACTTTAACTGCTTTGAAACAGTTAATGTGTCTGTGTTATAATCCCCGTAGGGGTAGGCGATACAATTTACCGTATAGGGGCAGATCTTTTCCAGGTACAACTTATTCTGAGCGATTTCTGCCAGTTGTATCTCACTGGGATGATGAGAAAGCGATAGATGCGTAACAGTATGCAGTCCAAGCGTGATAAATGAATGGGGCGAAAGATCCGCTAATTGTTCGAGTGTCATTGGATAACTTTCTTTGTCGACAGGTTCCTTAAATGATGCCCAGGATTTAATCTTGCCAATAACCGCCTTCAATTCTCCATACGGCAGAGGTTTTAACTTTTCCCATAACGAAAGGTATAACTTACATCGGAGTGTAGGTGCTTCTGCCGGCCAGGTCCAGCGTGTATGTTGATGTGCCTGCTCGTTACTTAGTGTTTTATCTTCTCCCAGGTTAAATTCAAATGTTGATCCGCGGATTGATACCGATAACTCTGCCGGCAGCTCCGGGTATCCTAAAAATATATCCTCCAATTCGTCCCACCAGAAGAACGCCTGCTGTCCCAGGTATTCAGTGGGTATAAAAAAAGTAGCGGGGCTTTGATATTTCTCGAGTAAAGGCTTTGCCCGCAGGTAGTTATCGGCATAACCATCATCAAACGTAAGACACACAGAGTTGTGTACTACGGATTTTTTCTGAAGGTCATAGGCAAGTTGTTGTACCGGAATCACCTTGCTTTTTTGGAGCACCTGTAAATGCTGCTCGAAATTTCCGAGACTAACTGATAACTGCCAGGGATCATGGACCGCATCCGCTATACGATGGTACATTAACACTATTGCGCGGGGCTGAAATAAATGCCTGGCCATTTTTAGTAGTTGCATACCGGATCAGGAAGGTTTAGTGGCGGTAGCAGTGATTATTACCTGGTAGTGAGGATCATTATAATCCAGTTGCGACTTTTTAAGTTCAGGCAGGCCCATACCATACAGGAAAGCAGAAGCCACCAAAACATTGCCAAAAGTTTCCACTTCAATTTTCTCGAGAGGGAATAATGCCGAGAGGGCTTTTATAATAAGGCTTTCCGTAAATGAATACATCCAGATCTTTTTCCACTCACCCTGGTCGATATGACTGATTCCTGGTACAGTCAGCAACAATATGCCACCTGGTTTTAATATGCGATAACAAGTATCGAGGGCTTTCCTATATTCAAATATAAACTGCAATGTTTGGGTAAGTACGACGCAATCGAACGCATTTGAAGGCAATACAGGTGCATCACTGAGGTCGCCGATAAATGTTGCTTTATTATTCTCACTGTTAATATGCAATATATCACTTTGAGTTACCCTGCATTCGCCGAACCTAAGTGTGTAATCGTTGTCACCAATTTCCAGCACACGTCCACGGATATGTTTTGACTGCTTCTGCAAGAAGTTTTCAATATAATAGCGATCGACTGGTCCACCTCTTTCATAGCCAAAATTTGTGCTTAAAGGAGTGACCCTGTTGAAGTCGCCCATGGCAATTTTCCCCGGTGCCGGGATAAATTTTTTATAAAGGCCCGCTTTATTGAGCGCTTTTAATAAGAAATTAAAATTGCGTTTGATCAAACTCTTTTTAATCATCATAAAGGGCTTGGTTAATAGATACTTGTAATATAAATCTTTATGATACAATTTGAGGGTGTCGAGCTGGGCACGTTTTTTTTGCGCATTGGTTTCAATATTGCTGGCAAGGTTAGCATAAATATTTATACAGTAGTGGTCTTTCCAGGATTGAAGGCCGCGATAAAAAAATTGCTCCTCCGACTTATTTAGCAGACCCTCCCTCTGCCGGTTTAGCACGAGTAAGGCCTGGTCGAGCATCATCGGGTAATTGCCAGACATGTTTGAATCATGACGATTATATACCGCGATCTGCCTGGTATGACTTATAACCGGGTATTTCCTGGCAATCTTTAAATAAATATCATAATCCTCGCAAGCTCTGAGGGAGGTATCATAACGCAGTGTATCAAATACCTGGCGTTTATACATTACCGTGGCATGCATGGCGATATAGTTTTGCTCAAGAAGATAATTATACTGGTCTTTCTCCCGGTGATGTTTAACCTGGTTGCCATAATAATTAAGTACATCAGTAAAGGCCCCTGAAACAAATCCCACATCGGGTCTTTGTTCAAGGTAATAAAGGTTGGTGGAAAGAGCCTCGGGGAAGAGCCAATCGTCTGCATCAAGGAAAACGAGAAATTGGCCGGAACAATGCTTAATCCCGGTATTCCTGGCTGCCGATAATCCCTGGTTGTGGTGGTAAATGTACTTTACCGCTTCATAACGCCGGGCAACGAACGCCGTTTCATCTTTGGACCCGTCATCAATAACAATGATTTCGTGATGGGGATAGTCCTGCGCTAAAACACTTTCTATCGCCCTCGCCAGGTATCTGCCATGATTGTAACACGGAATTATTACCGAAACAATCTTGACTGGCGGACCTGTTGAAATCATCACTAGTGATTAAATTGTTGATTTTTTCTCGGATAAACGAGTATGAGAAGGGATAACACGGGGTTTAGCACGCCATCAGGATGTACACAGTATTAGTCACCATGACACTTTTTTTTACCGTGTTAATACCGACCTTATCTAAACAATGCGTGAGGCAGAGCCTTGTAACGTAGTAAAATGTTTTCAAATTTTTGTGCAGGCTTATAGCTCCACGCGCCTGGATGAACGCGATCTTTTTGTTATCGGGATAGATCCTGTAAGAAGCCATAGCATAGTGGATGGAAAAATTCTTACGCGCAATATTTTTTAAGATCTTTTTTTGAGTAACCGGCAGGTAGGCCTGTACAATATCTATGACTTTAGTGATGTCTTTAATGTTTTGCCCGGTGAGAACGCTTTGATTGGAGATGTTTGTAGGATGACCTGCCCTGTACAGAGCAAGGCCCTTTGGCGAATATGCCACGTTATAATGGGCGGCAATGCGGATCCACATTTCCCAGTCTTCGCCGTATTTCACAGCAAAAAACCCGCCCAGGTGTTCATACACGCTTCTTTTGACCACTATGGATGGTGGTTGTAATTTTTGGAAACTGGCTATCTGAAAAAGAAAATTTTCTACTATCCCGGTTTTTTGCGGGAGGCCATCGTCAATAAGCGGCATTTCGTTTCCTGAAGGATCAATATGAATTGATTTTGTATAAGCGGCGCCTATTTCCGGAGAAGCATCAAACATGTATTTGATCTCATCGTAAAAGCCTCCTTTAATACAATCGTCACCATGCAGCAGATGAACAAATACACCTTTTGATCGGTTAAGGCAGGTCTCAAAGTTCCTGAGGCTTCCCCTGTTTTCGGTTTGTCTGTAAAACCCCACTCTGCCTTTGCCGATCTCTTGTACCAGCTTGCCCACATCGCCATCAGTGCTGCAGTCATCAATTACTTCTATCTGCATACATTCCGGACCGGGATCCTGTGCAAGCACGCTTTCAAGCGCTGTTCTTACATACTGGATGCAGTTATAAGTGGGAATCATTACAGACCATACTGGTCCAATTTCATTGCCTGGAAGGGGCGCAATCACGGGGGGTACCTCAGGTATGCGATCGTTCATTGATTAGTTGTATAAAGTCAGGGGTGATGAACTGCGCAAATAATGGTAATTACTAGGCAACAGCTAAGGATATCTCCTTATTTCCGACCAATATACAACTTTCTTTATAAGTTACCTCTGTTTAATCAAAACGCATTCTCTTCGCCTTTCATGGTATTCAATACAGTGATAAATATGATTTTAACGTCAAGCATCAGGCTCCAGTTTTCCATATACCACAGGTCATGTTCAACTCTTTTCTGCATTTGATCCAAAGTCTTTGTCTCACCCCGAAAACCTTTTATTTGTGCCCAACCGGTTATTCCAGGTTTTAAAAACTGTCTTACCATGTACTGGCCTATTATGCGTGAGTAACTATCTGTGTGTTTCAACATATGAGGCCTCGGTCCTATAACGCTCATATCACCTTTCAACACATTGAGAAATTGTGGAAATTCATCAAGACTTGTGCGCCTGAGAATTTTGCCTATCCTTGTAACGCGCGCATCATTTTTGGTTGCCTGCTGTTCATTTGCTTTGTCATTAACACGCATGCTCCTAAACTTCAAACAGTAGAAGCTCTTATTTTCCTTGCCGCTCCTGGGTTGCTTGAAAAAGATGGGCCCTTTTGATTCAAACCAGATTAACAGGCTAATGATAGGGAACAACCATGAGAAAATAAAAATTACAACGAGAGAACTTACAACAATGTCAAACAGTCTTTTCCGGATTCTGTTACCCAGATCTTCAAGCGGTTCGTTACGCATAGAAATTACTACCATGTCCTTCAGGTAGTCGATATGGACATGTCTCTTAACAAAAAAACCAATATCAGGCACGATTCTGAAACGTATACATGCCTGATCGGCCATTTGTATAAGCTGGTAAATACCGGGATTATGTTCCGGCGCAATGGTAGAATAAATTTCAGTAACACCCTGTTCTTTACACACATTCAAAGCATCGCTGATATTACCTAAAATAGGATAATGTGAAAGCTCGTTCACATTTTCAAACTCTTCGCAATATCCTACTATCTGTTTATTGATCCCGTCTTCCTCCAAGTAACTTACAAGCCGCTTCGACAAATTGTTATATCCTATAATTATTACCTTTGTAATTAAATATTCTTTGCTCTTAAAATAATTGTAAATAGCCAGGTAAAGAAATCGATTAAATATCAGTGAAATAAAGATGCTGCTTAGTACGCTGAAGATGAAAGCCGGATCAAAATATTTGTACTGCCTGATGAGAAAAACATAAAAGATCACCAATACAAGAAAATACACAAAAATATGCAGGGTTCGTTTTGTAAATAGTTCAAATGAAAGAACATATTTCTCATGGTAAAGCCCACCAAGCAACGTTACTGTTGACCATGCGATGCTTAATGAAAAGCCAAAGTATATGTATTCAAAATAATTATAACCTTCAATCTTTTCCAGATCGAAAATTGTTCTGGCTATATAATACGTGGTGAAAAAAACTGCGTTTATTACCAAAAGATCCAATGCTGCAAGAATTAATTGCAGGTGGCGCAAAAATCTACTGTTCATGTTACTAAATATTAATAAAAATATAATCAGCCAACTGTAAAATCATTGATGTTACAGTGAATTAACTATTGTGAAAGGTATCCAGGGATGTGACATACCAGATTGGTATGTCAGCGTAGATAAGTATAAATTTACAATCAGATCTTAATAGAAGGTAATGTAAGGGCATAAGCATGCATGTTACATTCTCTTTATAGCACCAGTTGAATCAGCCTGTTTCTACGTTACAGGAATGCCTATAACATAGAAACGTTAAACGCTAAACGCTTAGTATAATCAGTTAAGCAGTTCCAAACCGCTAACCAGAATAAGAAAACGACAGAATTATACCGTTAATAATTAACGCCTACCTGCATCTTGTCATATTCATGAATCAGCCTGGCTGTTTCCTGGATATTTCCCCTCGATGATGCACCAAAGAGTATTGACTCCACATTTGGCAAACCGCAAACGTACTCGATAGCTTCCCGGGCGGGTATTGCACCTGCTGCAAGCACCTGCATGGCTATGGCACGCACTTTCTTTGTTTTCAGTACTTCTTCATACGCTTCTTTGCCACCAGACATCCTGAAGCCTACTTTATTGATGGACGAGCAGATGATCGGGTTTGTGATACCAACGCCTTCCAGCATGGTTAACAATTTCGGCATGTTCATCGTGATAAATCCCGCTTCAGCGTTGTATTTCTTTGCCACATATTCATGGAATGCCTTTAAAAAGTCTACCATTCCCAACCCTAGCAGCAGGTCAGTGATAACATTCTGGAGAAAGATAACAGGCGTGTTGATGCCTTTGAACATTTTCATCTCCGCGTCTATCATCAGCTCCATGATGGATAGGTAATCCTTTGAGAGGTATGCAACACCACCTTTGAATAAAGTACCAAATATATTACCGGGTACATACTGTTTGATGGTTCCAGCAATTCCCAGCTCAGTTACCGCATTTGCATACTTATGCGCATAGGGCATACATGGGCATATATTGAAATTGCTGTATTTCTCCGGGTGGTTCCTTATATAATCGCAAATATTTGCTATCCTGTCATGGGTGGTACACATGAACGTATTTATGTTTGCATCGATAGCGTAATCAAGCGTTTGTATGATTGCCTCATCATTTTTGAACTTCATGGACTGAGCCCTGGATTTTTCATCCGATATATGATTTACAGCAAAAAACTGGTTATCTCCAAAAAGTATACGTTCCATTTCTAATTATTTACACTGTTTTTAATTAATGATATAACGCGATCTGTAAGCCAGGCACTTTCAAAATTATTGATGGAGTTAGGCACTTTACCCTGCACTGCATTAATAAAATAATCAATCTGGGATGAATATTCTTCCCCGCGTAAGTAAAAGTCTACCGGCTCTGTAAGATCGGTAATGTATTTAACGTTCCAGCCTTTTGTGTAACCAGCGGGTGTTTCCGATTCTTTGAAATAAACTTTTAGCTCGTTGGCATCACTGATGATCTTGCCTTTGCTACCAAGAATAGTAAGGGAAGTAGACATCTTACGGTAGGTTTCATCGCTCCAGTTTACTGACAAAACTCCTGAAACCTTGTTCTCAAGTTCCAGTAAAGAAAAAACCGCGTCCTCTACATTCCTGGAATAGAACGATTTTAAATTGGAGCCGTTCACTTTTGCTATGGGACCAAGAATATAATTAATCAAATCAATTACGTGGGAGGCATAGTCCATCAAACATCCGCCACCTTCCGAAGGATCTGACCGCCACGTTTCCTGTTTGGCCCGGATAACTACCGGTCCATAAGACTCGCCGGTGAAGTGAAATACTTCACCCAGGTGCCCTTCATCTAATATCCTTTTAACTTCCTGGAAAGTTCCAATAAATTTATTGTGGTAACCCACCTGGTTGATGAGGTTTTTGCGTTTAGCAATATCAACCAGTTGTTTGCCCTCTTCCGGTGTAAGGCACAGCGGTTTTCCGCGAATACGTGATTGCCATTTTCCAGAACTTTTTTTACCATGCTGCCGTGATATTTTGTTGGCACAGCAACAAAAACAGCATCCGGTTTAGCTTTTCCCAGCATATCTTCATAATCAGTAAAACATGGAAACGATGAATATTTCTTGAACACATCAATAACCATTTTTGAGGTATCGCTCACTCCCACAACTTCTACATCAGGATGTGCTCCCAGGATAGAAAGGTGAGAAATACCCATTTTCCCTGCACCAATTAAAGCAACTTTAACCATGTTTTTAATTTTTTTTAAGACGTAATTTATATGCGAACAAATCCCTAAGGAACATCAATTGATTTTTTGTGTTGCGCCTGAAGATTTCCGGCCTCATAAAGATCCTGGCGAGCCATTCTAACCTCAATTTTACCCATATCTTTGGTGGCCTTTTACTATTGCCAGCGTACCAGTCAAAAACGTTGCCGATTGTGGCAATTATTCTTGCGTTAACAAGGTCACGATGTTCATAGGCCCATTTTTCCTGTTTTGGTGCTGTCATACCAACAAACATAACATGAGGTTGATAAGCGTTAATCGTTTCGATCATAACCTGGTTGTCTTCAGCAGAAAACTCGGCTTTAAATGGAGGTGAATATGATCTTACTTTAACATTCGGATATTCCCGGTTAAGCCTGTCTGTTATTTTCTTCAGTGTGCCTTCAGAAGAGCCCAGGAAGAAAACTTTCCAGGAATGTATGTTTGCCTGATCCAACAAAAAGTCAAAACAGTCCTGCCCTGCGATTTTCTCAATATTTTTTCCGTGTATGAGCAGGGAGCCTAAAGCAATGCCTACGCCATCCACAACAAGGATGTCTGTATCATGCAAGGCCTTATTAAAATTTGGATCCTTAAGCGCCAGTCCGTAAGAATTAGGACTAAACGTATTAATTAAGGTTTTAGCATTAAGATCCCAATCTTTCACTGTTCCTGCAAACACATCATAGCCTAAAATATTGTATGTTTTCATAGTAATTATGTTTCCGCTCATTTCAATAAGGTTATCTCATGATCACGGGGTATTTTCGCAATTATAATACCCCTTTGTATTTCGATTGTACCAGTTCCAAATGTTTTTTCAGATCCATGTCATTATCAAACCTACTCCTTATTTTACGGGCAGGTACACCCGCATAAATTGAATAGGGTTCAATGTCTTTTGTAACCAGTGAGCAGGCACCTATCACGCTTCCTTCTCCAATGGTAACGCCTCCCAAAATTGTTGTTCCATATCCTACCCACACATCATTTTCAATAAGGGTAGCTATTCCCAGGCCCTTCCAGTTGTACTCCGGATCCATTATCTGCATAGCCAGCCTTATGGGGGTACCCACCTGTTGATAATTATGATCGTACCTGCCAATTACAGCCACCCTGTTTCCCCACATAACATTATCGCCTATAGTAACATCACTTTCTATAAAGGAATCTTTTCCCATGTAAAAATTCTTACCTATATCAACTTTCTCCCTGGCCATTATATTTGTTCTTCTACCGAGAAAGACACCTTCGCCAATATTATACTTCCGGTAAGCTACCTTCCTGAGATACATTGTTCTCAGGTTTTTCAGCATCTTAATTACTAGCATCCAATGTTATATTTTTCATTATTGTGGCCAGTTCGCCAGATATATATTCCTTACTAAAAAGTGCCGCTTTCTTTTTATTGTTTACCGTCATTTCCTCCATGCTTATCTTATTGGTAAGCAATTGATCAAGTGCCGTAAATACACTTTCACTATTCTGTGGTTTCACCCAGACGCAATTTTCAGGTTCGCTTAAAAAATCCTTTGCTGCCCTTATGGGGGTAGTAACAATAGAAAGCCCCGCAGCTACAGAATTAAACAGTGCCATCGGAAAACCTTCAGGATAGAATGTTGGAAAAACAAGGATATCACTGTTAGCGTAATATTTAATTGTTTCTGGTTCAGGAATAAACTCTTCGGTGAGTATGACGCTGCCGGACATGTTATAGCTGACAACTTTTTCTTTGATGGCTTGCATCTCACTGCCATCCCCCACTACTATCAACACCGTTTTATGCTTTTTATGGATAAGGGAAAAAGAATCTATCACTTCATGAATGCCTTTCTGTTTAATTATACGACCAACAAAAAGCAAAATTTTATAATCGTCCGCAATGTTTAATTTTTTTCTAAACCCAGCGTCGGTGTGGAACTGATTTACTCGCACTACGTTCTTAGTGACTAATATGCTGTCTTTGGGAAAGTATCCTACTTTGTTAATATTATCCCTTTCCTCTGTTGAAAGGAAAAGCCATACTGCAACATTTTTTCTTAAAAAAGGAAGTACAATCTTTTTTAAGAAAAAGCTATTGGAGTCCAGTATCTCAACATCAGAGCCATGAGATTTGATGATAAAGCTGACTCTTCTGAAATAAAATAAGCGGAATAAAAAGATAGTAATAAAATCTCTCGTTGAACCAAGTACTTCAAATCTGGAATTAATGTAAACGATATCAGGTTTGAAACTATACGCTTTGAAGATAAGTTTGAACGCATTTTGAACAACTCTTAGCAGCCTGCCAATTTTTGAGGTATCCCCTTCCTTAGCTGCATAGGGAAACTGATCACAGGTAAAGCCCAAATTTTCAAGGCCCACCAGCTCATCCACCGCAATTTCGATATGATGCCTGGTAGGTATACCAAATAATACTTTCAACGGATTCTTCATGGATATCTCAAACTTAACTAACTAACCAAATATTTCTTTTCTTTTGCCGGGTTGCCAACTACTATACAGTCTCCTGATACACTTTTTACAACTACCGCCCCGCACCCGATCCTAACATTGTCGTTTATAAATATATTGCCGATAATACACACGTTACTTCCAATATCAACATTGTCACCTATCACGGGAGATGTACTTAACGTTCCATCCAGGAATCTTTTATTGCCTATCGTTGTAGAATGACGCAACGTACAATTTTTTCCAATAACCACGTCGTTGTTCATCACTAATGCCTGGCCGTGATAAAGTGTCAGGTTCTCACCGATCTTCATGCTCCAGGGTATTTCAATACTAAAGAACCATTCTACAAGTATCCTGTAAAACATCAGGTACGGAAAACCCAGGTAATAATAGATCCTGCGTTTCGAACAAAAATTGGCCATTCTGAAAAGCAACAATATTATTCTTCCCTTGCCATTACCCTTATTAACTTTCCAATCCTGGAATATAAACTCAAAATAATTCATTCATTACGGTTTATTAATCTTTCCCCAACAGGGCAAGCCCGAATTTACAACTAACGCCTGCTGCCGCGTATTCAATTTAATAAACGATTATATACAGTCAAATATTTTTCAGTACAAAATTTTATTGAATACATGTTCCTCACAGGCAAAAATGTATCATTCATCAAAGCTTCAACTTCATCATTTAAATACAACTCGAACATCCTGGCAAGTTTCTCTGCGCAGTCCGCTGCATCGCCATTTTTAAACAAAAATCCGGCAGGGGCACGAGAAATAATTTCAGCCGGACCATCAATATTAGATGTTAATACCGGCAATCCCGCAGCGAATCCTTCCAATATTGTCAACCCAAAACCCTCGTATCTTGATGGCTGAATTAGGATATGATAGGATGAAAGATTCTCAAAAAGCCAGTCTCTGCTGCGCTCTCCAATGAAATTTACATATTGTTGCAAGCCAAGTTCAATTACCATTTCTTCAAGATAGGATTGTGATTCTCCCCCACCTATAAAGTCCACTGTAAAACCATGCATATTAAATTTGTTTACAATACCATGTAGTGCTTTCAATAAAATATCCTGACCCTTTTTTTCATATACCAGGCGGCTGAGCTGTACAAGCCGGAGCGGCTCATTTTTATTCGTCAGATAATGCTGACGCCGGTTAAATAATTCAAATGCTACGCCGTTATAAATCTTATCTACCCGGTCTTTGTTATACCTTGAGATCACATCCGAATAAACAGCATCAGAGATGGCAACAGACACATCGTATAGATCATAATTATCAGTTGGAATTCCAACATCATGTATCGTTTGAAGCAACTTGCTTTTACCAGTCTTTATGATCTTCGCCATTTTCGGTTCATGGCAGTGAATGACATCAGGTTTTAATCTTAACAGCAGCAAATTGAAGCGAATAATCGGTAGCGGGTTCTTATTACCTTCTTTTCTTCCAATATAAAAAATGGCCACCCGCTTATCCAGCCTTTTCAATAATTTATCGTTCCATTTGTTGTTTATGATAATCAAAGATACTTCATTATCAATACACATTTCGTTCAGCAAATCTACTGACAAAACTTGTGCACCACCTGTTTCAAATGTAAATAAACAATGAGCTATTTTCATTAGGTACCGGAAACTTTATATTGGAATTAGTAGTCTAAAAAATTAATTGCGCTTTTTCAAATTGGAATACTTGATAATGCCAAACTGGATCAAAGAACCAGGTAAAACCATAAGAAGGTTACCCAGCGCCTTTATCTGCCATTTGGCTGCATAGTTAATCAACGACCTGCTTTCAAGTTTTTTATGGGAAGCTATACCTAGCAATATTGCATAAATCAGTTTAAAATCCAAAGCCTTTGGACTATAACGCTTAAGGTCTGTGTGATAAAGTGA
>JBBPYM010000429.1:0-4309 GCA_038199905.1 Chitinophagales bacterium
TAAAGATTGGCAGGGTGCCCTGGAAAATTATACCCTTTCAGAATCGGGCGAAAAAACTGACCTGCTGGTAGAACTGGATATAGCCGAAGAGTATGACGCCCATTACAAGGAGAAATGGCCAAAAGCCATGAACGCGATTAAGAAATTATCTGAAAAAAAAGCTTAACTGCAAAGTAACGCAAAGAGGAAGCGCAAAGCCCGCTTAAAAATTCTTTGCGATCTCATTACCAAACTTATTGTTTTTAGGGAATATGCCTGGTAAACAAAATCAAGGGTTTATTATCTAGGAAAATACAGCATAAATTCAGCGCCCACACCAGGCACACTTCCCGCAGTAATATAACCTTTATGATTTGTCATGATCTTCCTGCATAATGCCAGTCCTACCCCTGACCCACCGTATGAGCTTTGGGCATGTAATCGTGTAAATACTTTAAAAATTGACTCCTTGAACTTTTCATCAAAACCAATACCGTTATCAGCAACAACGATTTTATAAAAAAGCTGTTCCGGGTCCCCGCTTTCAGGGAGGAATGTTTCACCCTCATAATTAATGGACACCTGTGGTGGTACGCCCGGCCTCGTAAACTTTAAGGAGTTTCTTAAGAGGTTTACAAATAGCTGGTTCAGGAAAAAAGTTGCCCCGGAAACATCGGGTAAGTCGCCGTAACTGATTTTTACCGCATCCAGTGCGCTTATCTCATCATACAATTCTTCTAACACAGAAGTTACCACTTCGTTCAGGCTTACCATGGTAAGCTTTTCATCTACATGGCTAAGCCGTGAATAAGATAATATATCGGAGATCAGTAACTGCATCCTTTGCGCTGAATCGTTCATTCTCTTTACCGAATGAAAGATCATGTCGAAATTGCCGGCACTCTCATCGCTGATGATCTTCGACGCGAACATCTGGATCTTTCGTAGCGGTTCCTTCAGGTCGTGCGAGCCGATCCAGTACATATTTTCCAGCTCAACATTTGCTTCACGCAATTTTTCATTTAGCTGGCGTTGTTTCCGCTCTTCTTTAGTCAAATATACCAGGTACACATATCTCTGAAACGCATTTACAAAGCTGGCGGTAGCCACCAGTTCAGGCTTTTGCCATTTTTGACCCTCGCATTTTTTTACTTCCGCCCATGAAGCAAAGGACGTTCTCGGCGTTAACCGCTCTTCCCTGGTTTGGGGCTTTGTTGGTTTGCCCGCCCAGGTAACATCTTCCAGCAGTTCGGGCCTGCACCAGATGATACAATCGTTGATATTGGCACCCAATGAATAATATATGATTCCAGACAAAGCAGTGCACCATTTTTTCGCGTCAGGGTACAGGAGGGAAAGATTGGAGGTGCTGAAACCTGTGCGCGAGTTATAGGTATGCAGCCAGTTGATCAGTTTTCGTATTTCAGCTTCAGCAGGCACGTTACCCTGACTATAAATTTCATCATTCAACACAACGATAACACTCGATGCATTACAGATAGTTAACAACTCTTTTTGATGTATGAGGCTATCAATAGGAATGTCGTCGCCGGAAAATATCAGCGAAACAAGTTCATCCAGCGAGCTGTTTATCTTTTTCGCCAGTTCGTACTCTTCGGCCACTTCACGAACACTGATCTGCGAACTTAAGAAGTGAGCCTGTAACTGGGCGGCGACGCGCACATCACTGGTTAAATACATGGGTGAATAGTGATGACAGACAATCAGCCCCCAAAGTTTGTCATGATGTTTTAATGAAACAGACATAGTAGCCCCCACGCCCATATTTTTGAGGTACTGGATATGTATGGGAGAAACGCTGCGTAACACGGACATGCTGAGGTCGAGGTTTTTACCCGGCAGGTCGGCAATGGTGTAAATGGGAACCGGCTTATCGTTCACGTCTGTTATCACCCGGAACAAATTCGTGAGGTAAAGCTCCCTGGCCTGCGCTGGTATGTCTGTATGTGGATAATGCAGGCCGATGAAAGGTTCCACTGACTCACACCGGCTTTCAGCGATAACCCCTCCATTATAATTTTCATCAAATTTATAGATCATCACACGGTCGTAACCCGTTATGGCGCGGGTTTCATCCGCTACCGACTGGCAGAGCATTTTTAGCGTGCCGGCGCTTTGCATATAAACAGCAAGTTGTTTTGCCTGGTTATACAGATCCGCGACCTGTAACTTACCTTCCTGTTGTTGCTCAAACTCCAGCAGGTATTGGTCGGGACTGACCTGGATGGTGCAGGTAAATACTTTGTTCATCAACGCAAGCGCTAACGGGGCACCAGGGATATTTTCATGCGCCAACACATACCTTTTAACTGCGCTGGCCTGCTCCGCGCCAAAAACCTCCTCAAAAGATTTACCTAATAATTGCTCATAAGTTAGTCCGCAGAAATCAAAAGTATTAGCGCTGCAAAAATCAATCAGCAGGTCAGGAGCTTTTAGTGCAAGTAAAAAACCAAAAGGCTGGATGGTGCCAGGGATATGTATCGGTTCATCCACGCAATTTTCAAGGTTAACCAAATCGCGGTTAACGATGTCTTTAAACTCCATAGAGGTAGCGGTTAAATTCCAGGTAATTATAAATTGAAGAAAAAGCGTATTTCGCGCCGGCGATCGTTTGTTCCTCGCCGTTAGACTGTACAATGAAGGTAGAAAATTCGTGCAGGAATTGCTTCCATCGCCCGAAAGTATCAGCTCCCTCGTCGGCGAGGTAAGCGGCGCCGTTTGTGGCTGAAAAACCGAGGTAACGGTGAATATGTCTGAAGATCACTTTACCACCCAGTTTGGAACCTTCCATTACGTACATAATCCCTGCCGCGAAGGCATCAGTCTGCCTGTTGGCCGACAGTTGAAAATCGGCTGTAACGTATGCTGATGGGGGTTGATAGCCAACCTGTTGAAGATCTGCCGTTAGCAGTGGTGAAGATTTCCGCGGTGTCCATTGCTGAAAACTATTGTGTAGTCTGCCGGCAATGTTCTGCTCATAGACCACGGTGATTTTCTGCATCAAAAATAAATAACAGTAATATTGATGAACGCTTAGGCTGGGCGACAAAAGCGCGGAGAGCAGTGCATTTGATTCCAGCAAGGTATGTAAGCCTGCTGTAGTCTGTTTAAGATCCTTTAAAAACAAACCAGCTTTCGCGCTATTATCTTTTTCTATATTCAAACTAACCATTAACGATTAAATATTAATTGGCCCTGTAAACAAAATCTTTGCCGGAAGCACTAAAAGTTTCCCAGTTTATTGCAAGAATATGTTTGATCACATTTTTAAGTAATTCAAAAGATGACGGTTTCGGAATGTACATGTTAGCACCCAATTTCCTGGTGGTTTCTATAGCGCTGGTATGATCTGAAGTGGTAAAGATCACCACCGGCAGGTTTTTGGTAAACTCCGATCCTTTAATCTCTTTTAGCACTTCGTAGCCATTTTTTACTGGCATGTTGAGATCGAGGAAGATAATGGTAGGAGACGGCGGCGGATGGTGGAGGAGCCGGATGAGTTCATCCCCGTTTTCCTGCAGGGTTACTGTTACATCCGCGGAAACCTCTTCCACCGCTTCTACAAATATCTCCTGGTCATCTTTATCATCATCCGTGTAAAAAATTGTACAAGAAGTATGTTGCATAAACGCGAAGATAATTCTCTTTTAATGGTTTGATGATATATATAAATGATTATGATTTTATTTCAGGGCGCTTGCTCCCAAACAGCATTAACTCTCCTTTTAGGGCTTTTTGCTGACTGATTATCATGGGTTTATCTTATTTCAGGCAGGTTGGTTTTTGGTTGAAATGAGCGATTGCACGGGTTTCTTTGTTGCTGGTTATCCTTTTTCGAACCTATACTTATATTGTTTTGTCATAATGTGAAGCTAGTTTAGCTTTCTGGAGGGGTCGGCCCGCGTCCCGGTCAAGCATCTTCACAGGTTCTTTTAAATTACTGATTATTTGACAATTATTAAACCGGGTAAACGGCTTCCCGGTTAAATGTCTCGATCAGTGTATGCCCATGTGGCAATATAAAATAACTTCATAATCAGGTTTTAATTTATCATGTATATATTTTTAGGATTAGCTTGCCTCATAAGTGTCATCTACAACCAAATACAGCGAGATGGAATCGTCAGCCATCTCGTGATCCACATGCAATTCGTCATTTATATATTTTATTGTATCAAGCCAGATGTCTCGCAAACTTTCGTAACGATTCGATTTGGACAATGTTAGAAACCGGGATTTATAGTTTTGATACTGTTAATCCTGCTCTCTTTCATACGCATAAAAATCATCGAATGAAACTTGATTTGAA
>JBBPYM010000430.1:0-8557 GCA_038199905.1 Chitinophagales bacterium
AACCATGTAATAAATGGGGCCGTCAATACCTGGAAGCGGTGAAGGAAGTTGTAAACAACACCTGAATGATTTAAGCTTAATTAAAATTATAAAAGACAAAATGGCTTCACCGGATCGTCGTGTAGTGGTGCTGATTATGATCTACCAGGAACACCTTAATGATTATGAAGTGATCTCATTGCGGCAGTGTCTTACTGTGTTGAAAGATCGCGTTATCAGGATCGTAAAGCCAGAATCGACAAATATTTCGTCCTGGAAAATTGATGAGGATCTAATTCTTACTGAAAGCTTCCCGGATGCTTGTTTCAAGGGCATCGGCGCTTACAGCCGGATGCTTTTGTCGGTAGCGTTTTACAAAAGATTCGAAGCATTTGAATATATGCTTATTTACCAGCTGGATGCTTTCATCTTCCGTGATGAGCTGCTAACCTGGTGTAACAAAGGTTTCGATTATATCGGCGCGCCCTGGTTTGAAGGTTTCTCAAGCACTGATGCAAAGGCTTCCCTAGTGGGCGGGGGTAATGGTGGCTTTTCTCTTCGGAAAATTCAGTCGCACCTAAAAGTATTACACAGTTTTTCTTATATCAGCCAGCCTGTTGAGAACTGGAAAAAAAGAACAGCTCAGAAGCTTCCATTTTTGGGCTATATGAGAGAAGTCCGTGGATTTCTGCTGGATTTAACAATCAGAAACAATTCATTTTGGCTACTAAATTCTTTCAGGGGATTTGAGGATCAATTCTGGTGTCTTGTGGCAGCTAAAAATTTCTCCTGGTTTACGATTCCCGGGTATTCAGAGGCAATGGGTTTTGCCTTTGAAATGCAGCCGCGTAGGGTATTTGAATTGAATAACCAGCAGCTCCCTGTTGGTTGCCATGCCTGGTGGAAATACGATCTTGATTTCTGGAAGCCGCATATTGAAAAATTTGGCTACCAGCTTTCATAACCATGTCTTCTTTTATCAGTTCTGATAATTATTAGTATGCTAATGGTGTCAGTGATTATACCAAATTATAATCACGCTATTTTTCTTGAACAGCGGATAGAATCGGTTTTATCCCAGACCTATGCTGATTATGAAGTGATCATACTGGATGATTGCTCAACAGATCACAGCCGGGATATTATTGAAAAATACCGGGGTAATAATAAGGTTGCTACTATCCTCTACAATGAAGTCAATACTGGTAACACATTCAAGCAATGGGTTAAAGGAATTGAATTAAGTAAAGGCAAATACATCTGGATTGCGGAAAGTGATGACTGGTGCGAAGCGACATTTATGGAAGAGATAATGTCGGGCTTGCTGCAGGATGAAAGTTGTGTGGTCGGTTATTGTCAGTCCTATTGTATTGATGGCACCAATTCGATCAGGTGGCAATCCAGTTACAGTTCTTTGAGCAGCTACATAACGGGTGACAGATTTATAAATAATTATATGCTGGCAGGAACTGCCATTTTTAATGCCAGCATGGCAATCTGGAAAAAGGACAGCTACTCACTAATATCTAATGAATTTTTAAATTATCGTTTTTGTGGTGACTGGTTGTTCTGGATCGAACTAAGCCGGCACGGCAACGTTTTTATTTCCGGTAAGCTGCTTAACTACTTTAGGAAACACGAAAACGATGTTAGCAGTAAGGCTGGTATTGACGGTGTTAATTTCATAGAAGAGCTAAAGATGTTCCATTTGTTGTATAAGCGGAAATGGATAAGTTATGAAGGTTTGGTAAAAGGGCTTAAAAGTGAGTATGTACAGTTTAAAGTGGTAGAACGGATCTTAACCCGTGCAAAAAGGATACAGATAAGAAATTTATTTTTTGCGGAAGCGGGAACCCGATTGAATCTCCAGCTTTTTTATATGGGCTTTTATTCGAAGTATGTTGCGCGGAAGTTGTTTAACAAGGTTATATCTTAATTGACTATAAAAGATATTGATACATGAGTAAAAAGTTATTGGTTACAGGGTCTTCCGGATTGATAGGCTCTGAAGTCTGTTTGCATTTTTCACAATTGGGTTGGGAGATCCATGGTATAGATAATAACCAGCGTGCCGTGTTTTTTGGTCCGCAGGGCGATACGAGGTGGAACCAGCAACGCCTTCAGTCGAAACTTCCTTCCTTCCACCATCATGAACTGGATATCAGGGATCGGCAGGGCGTAATTGCGCTCATCGCAGCGATTCAACCAGATGCGATTGTTCATACTGCAGCACAACCCAGCCATGATCGTGCCGCTGCAATACCATTTGATGATTTTGACACGAATGCTGTGGGCACACTAAATCTCCTTGAAGCAACCAGGCGCTACAATACCCAGGTTCCTTTTGTGCACATGAGCACTAATAAAGTGTATGGCGATGCGCCGAATACCATCAGCATGAATGAGCTGGAAACAAGGTGGGACTACGCCGATGAAAACTACCGGCATGGTATACCTGAAAATTTTACAATAGACCAGTGTAAACATTCCCTGTTCGGTGCTTCGAAAGTTGCCGCGGATGTAATGGTGCAGGAATATGGGAGGTATTTCGATATGCCAACCTGTTGCCTTCGCGGGGGGTGCCTTACCGGGCCAAATCATACTGGCGTTGAATTACATGGGTTCCTGAGTTACCTGGTAAAATGTAACCTGGAAGAAAAGGAATACATTGTTTTTGGTTACAAAGGAAAACAGGTGCGGGATAACATTCACTCTTATGATGTTGCTCGTTTCATAGAGGAATTTATTGCTGCTCCAAGGATAGCAGAAGTGTATAATCTGGGTGGCGGTGCAGATAATACCTGCTCGATCCTGGAAGCGTTCCAGATAGCCGAAACCTATAGCGGCAAGAAAATGAAATACCGCTATGAAGAAAAAAACCGGGAAGGGGATCATATCTGTTATTACAGCGATCTCCGGAAAATAAAGAACCATTATCCGGGGTGGAATATTACCAAATCACTGCACGATACCATCCGCGAAATTGTTGAGAACTGGCAAAGAAGATTAGCATAAAAGATAGTATGGAGCTCAGGCATGTTGTTTTAAGAAATCCACGGTTGGTAGGCTGGGAATACGGGATGTTGCGTGCACTCGAAGATGAGATCGTTCGTAAAACAGGCGCTTCAGTTATAGACGTTCCTTATTACGGCATGCATTCTGTCACCAAGCGGGTGGGTCACTCCATGCGCTGGGACCCGGCACGTAAAGTGCTGCCGAAAAAGTCTTTCCGCGTGGAAGCCGATGTAATCTGGTATATATTAATGGGACCTGAAAATTATGAACTGGATCTTTTCAGGGACTGGGATGTTAGCGCGAAATACCGTATCGCTTATATTTACGATACATTAGAGCCGCAGTTTGGTCTTACGAAAAAACTGTTCTCCAACGATTTGTTTAATATCCGTATTACCTCGTTCAATGATGCCGCTCCTTTCCTGGAGCAGCTTACCGGTAAGCCGTGGTTTGCTATTGAACAGGCTGTGCCTGAAGCATTGTTTAAACATGTTTCTGCAACGGAAAAAACCATAGCTTTTTCTTCTTATGGCAGAAGGCTGCCCGTTTTTCACTCAGCTCTGCTGGAATTTTGTAAGAGTAACGATCTCTATTACGATTATACAACGCACGACGGCAAGCACCCTACGGCACCCGAGTCAGAACTTTACGGGCAATATGCCTGGCACATCAGCCATAGCACTTTTACCGTATCCTGGCCGGTCGAACTAACGAATCCAATACGGGCGGGTCGGCTGCACCCAATTACCTGCCGGTGGTTCGAAGCAGCCTCCGCAGGTACAATTATTCTCGGGAGGAAGCCGAACAATGAAATGTTTGATAAATATTTAGCCCGCGACCTGGTGGTTGATGTCGATCCATATCTGCCAAGGAAAGAACTATTGAAAAAACTGGAAACACTTTATACACACAGGCTTGCATTACAGCAGAAAGCCAACGATATTATGCAATCGAATGCAACCCGGTGGACATGGAATAACAGAGTTCAGAGAATGTTGCAATTATTGAAATAATTATCGATCCTTAAAGTAACAACCAAATAAAAGATCCACCATGGTATATGCGTCATCACTTGTTGCCAGAAGTTTAAACCGCCTTAATCTACTAGGTTTGTTCAGGGTTGGATATAAATTGAACATACTTAATCATGTATTCAAAATACCAATCATTGAAAACAAGGAAGGGTTAATATACCATCTTGGTGTAGGTGAGCCCTATCTTTTGCAAGTATTCAGGCATTTGTATGAGGTAAAAAATTATACCTTTCTCGATGCTGGTGTAAACTTTGGTCAAACCTTGCTGAAAATTAAAGCAGTAGACTCAGATGCGGCTTATATTGGTTTTGAGCCTAGCGGCCTATGCTCCTATTATACGTCACACCTCATCAAAGTAAATAAAATATCAAATGCGAAACTGATTCGATGTGCCTTGTCAAACAATACAGGAGTCTTAACATTGCATGCACAATCAGAAGGTGACACAAGGGCCACAATTATAGAAAATTCAATAGAGCTTGAAGAAGATATTTACCAGGAACTTGTACCGGTCGTTCCACTTGATTCACTTATTTCAATAATTACAGAAGCAGGGAAGGACATAATTTTAAAAATTGATGTTGAGGGAGCTGAATGGCTGGTGCTCCAGGGTGCATTGCAATTTATTGAAGGGTATAGACCAATCATTGTATTTGAAAATCTTCCATGCCAGGAGGATATTGATAAAAAGGAGCAGCAAAAAGCGATTACCGACTTTTTTAATCAAATAAAATATAAGCTGCATGTTATTGATGAAGGAAAAAGCAACCTGGAAAAAGTTTCGGCTATCGATAATAAAGAAGACTATCTAAAAACAAACTATCTGGCGGTTCCAGAGGAACAAACCAGCCAGTTTCAAATGCTTACATAATTTGAATTGATGCAAAGTGTTTAGTTAGATCTATTTTTTAAAAGATGAATGACTACAGTAATACTTATTGTGAAGCGAAATTCTGGCGACCCACTGGCTTGGGCAACCGGTTGTTTGCATGGTCGAGAGCCAAAGTGTTTTCTCAACAAACCGGGTGCAGGATGCTTTCTCCTGAATGGGCACATATAAGGGGGGCGTCCATTGTAAGAGGCGGGATAAAATACAGGAATGCACTCAGGAAAATTTTACTCTTTGATAATTTCCATCCTGATGAAAATGAAATAAGCGGCGTAAGAAAAATTATTCTTCGAAAGCAATGCACGATAACCGAGGTCATAACACTCGATGAAAGCCTACACCTGCTACCTGGCACTGGTGAAAAAACACTGATTTCATTTGCCGGCCATACTGGCCATGTATTTGATGAATTATGGTTACATAGAGAAGCTATACTCTTATCACTAAAAAATATCACAAATAAAAAATGGCTGTCACATGAAAAAATCTATGACAGTCCATTCATTGGAATTAATGTGCGTCTTGGAAATGATTTTAAGAAGCCTGCCGGAATAAATGACTTTCTACATAACAAAGTTGATTATTTACAAACGCCGCTGGCCTGGTATGTTGCGACGGTTCGAAAAATAAGAGAGCTTGTAGGAGAAAACTATAGGGCCGTTGTGGTATCTGATGGAAGTGAAAATGATTTGCGTTTATTACTCCAGGAATCAAATGTGATATACAGTAAGTCTAAAAGTGCTATTGGCGACCTGTTGCTATTGGCAAATGCAACGATATTAATTGGGGCTGGCAGAAGTTCCTTCAGCGCATGGGCTTCTTTTCTTGGTAAAACACCAACTATTACGATTCCCGGATCCAGTTTACAGGAATATCATGTAAGTAACGATAGTATTCAGCATTTCGTTGGAGAATTTGATCCGGCAAGTCCTTCAGAAGCTTTCTGTAGGGCAATAAATAATCTTGAGAATTAGATAATAGCATGCGATATGTTAGCGCTAAACTGACTGTTTTATGTTTACATATATAAAGACAGATTGGTAATATCTTAACCTCGGGACCAGTTTACAATTGGGTGGTAAAGCCAACGATAAATAATGGGTTCATAAGAACAGGCTTGGGTTAACTATGCGTAAAAAATCAATCACCTTATTTACAATCATTGATTTACTGGAAAATATATGAAAGATCTGAAGTTAAACTCATCAGTACATTCTTAAAAAAAGATATCCCGGTTATTGAATTTGGAGCGAGCCTGGGCATGACATCATTTACGATATGCTCAACTGTCAACGACGACGTACCTGTGATTTCCGTTGAGGCCAGTCCAAGCCTTTCTAATAATTTGAATGAGGCTAAGATAAAGGCAATCTTTCCAATCCCTCGCTGATTTGCGCAGCTGTGGATTATTCGGGGACAGGTAAGATAGATTTTATTCTTGATGAAAGTAACCTCGTAAGCCAAAAAGGCGTATCCAGGGATTCGGTATCCGTTCCGATTATTGACTTATGTTATATCATTACAAGAAACAACATAGAACAGTTTTGTTTGGTTTGCGATATTGAAGGTGCCGGTCTGAAATTTTTAGTAATGAGACAAATGACGAAGGGATAAACGGTTGTATGCAGATAATTATAGAACTTCATCCTTCATCTTATAATGGTAAGCATTATTTGTGTTCAGAAATAAATGAAATCATACTTGAAAGATTTCATATGAAAGTGATATTAACCGATGGCAAGACATGGGTATATGAAAAATAAGACCAGCATCGGCGTTAAAGCGTATTATGGTAATAAAAAATTTATTAATTCTTGGAGCAGGCGATCCCGGGGCACTAGAAAATTTCTTTAGAGCAGGATTGGAGAAATGTGGAGTAAAGGTCGAGACTTATATAATTGCTGATCAATATTATGCGGCACTAAAAAAAAGCATATTCAACAAAGTCTTAAATAAGCTATCTCCTGATTTCTTTTATAGAGATATAAATGATAAACTAATATTTTTTTTAGCAAAAAAAAAGTTTGACGTTATCCTTGTATTTAAGGGCATGGAGCTTTTCCCCGCCACCGTTGAAAAATTAAAGGATCATGCAATACTATTAGCGAATTACAACGCAGATCATCCTTTCGTTTTTTATAAGCCCGGAAGTGGTAACAACCATGTGTTAAACAGTATCGCATACTATGACGTGTATTTCAGTTACACAAAATCGATTGTCAGCCAGCTAAAAAATAACTTTAATAAACAATCTTATTGTGTGCCTTTTGGATACAATAATAACCTTGCTGTTACAGCGCCTGCTGGCATTAGCCTGGGCGTTGAGTATGTAAACAGGTTCTTGTTTGTAGGGGCATTCGATAGCGAACGACAAAGGTACCTGGATGAGTTGCATAGCAGCATGCTTGATATTTATGGGGATTCAAAATGGAAGTCGAGAAACCTGTTACACCAATATCTGCAGAAGGCATATAGGAACAAGCTGCTTTACGGCCTTGATTATATTAACGCTGTCAAATCATCACTGGGCATGATCAACTTGTTAAGAAAACAAAATCTTGAAGAAGACTCTCATAATATGCGGACATTTGAAGTTCCAGGGTACGGAGGGTTGTTACTATCACAGAGAACCAGTGAGCAAATGGAATTTTTTGAAGAAGATAAAGAAGCTGTTTTTTTTAACACAATAGACGAGCTAAGAGATAAGATGCGCTATTTATCTAGAAATCACAGCGTAGTAAGTTCAATAAAGCAGGCTGCAGAGAAAAAATCTATTTTGGCAAAATATAATTATGACGAGAGAAGCAAACTATTATTAAACTTTCTTCAGACGAACTTTTAGTTTATATATCCTTATGAAAATATCTATTTGCATTCCTCAGTATAATCGCATACAATTTCTACTATTAAGCCTTGAGCGGATAGCAAAGCAAACTTATCACGAGATTGAAATTGTGATAAGTGATGATTGTTCAACAGATGATACGGAACAAAAAATCACGGCGCTACAAAAGGATTACAGGTACCCAATAATCTACAGCAAGAACGAGTTGAACTGCGGATATGATCGTAACTATCGCCGTTCTATCGAGATGGCCTCCGGTGATTATTGTTTACTTATCGGTAATGATGACACCTTATATAACGTAGATACAGCCACGTACCTGGTGGACTTCCTGGAGAGGAACAATTTGCCTGAAATAGGATTTTGTAATTATGTTGAATATAATAATCCAGGGGTAGTAATACAGCGTGCTTTTCAAACCGGCGTGCTCGGGTCAGGAAATGACGTTGCTATGAAAAATTACAGCAACTTCAGTTTTGTTGGTGGCATAATTTACAAGCGGGATGCTTTCATGAAGTATAATACTGATAAATTTGACGGAAGCGTGTTTGCACAAATGTATCTTGGTGTCCTAATGGTAGCGGGTGGGTGCAGGCTGTTTTCTATTCATGAACCTATGATTTTGAAAGACCTCCGGATTGAAGGAAAAATGAGTAACTCATACCGTGATACACTGGCCCGTACCTGGAAAGATTATAGAGAAGTAGATGCTGGTTTGCCTTCAGTGATGAACGTTTTGATAAATGGTTTTCGTGATGCGGGCACTTTGAACCAGCATGTGATCTACCGGATATT
>JBBPYM010000431.1:0-10108 GCA_038199905.1 Chitinophagales bacterium
CTATACGAAAATATCTTTAATTAAAATCCAACTTACTCCCACCCCCGCCGCGTCTTTTAGTTGATACGGGACGGCTGATAGCTTCCTGGCTGACAGCTTCCTGGCTGACAGCTTCTTCACAATACTCCTTTTGTTGACGGCAAATAATTCGATGCAGGATCCCTTTTAACAGCCATCCTGATGGATTTGGCAAAGGCTTTAAAGATGGCTTCTATTTTATGGTGTTCATTTTCCCCTTTGCATTCAATGTTCAGGTTACAGCGGGCCGCATCTGAGAAAGATTTAAAAAAGTGAAAGAACATTTCGGTAGGCATCTCCCCGATCATCTCTCTTTTGAACGTAGCGTCCCAGACAAGCCAGCTACGACCCCCAAAGTCTATCAGCACTTTTGCTTCAGCATCATCCATCGGCAACGCGAAACCATATCGCTCCATACCGCGTTTGTCTGCCAGCGCCAGTGCAAAAGCCTCTCCCAGAGCGATAGCGGTATCTTCAATAGTATGGTGCTCGTCTATGTCGAGGTCGCCGTTAACGCGTACTGTAAGATCCATTTTGCCGTGACGCGCTATCTGGTCGAGCATATGATCGAAAAAACCCAACCCTGTAAAAATGGCCGACTTCCCCTGGCCGTCAAGATTCAATTCTATTTTTATCTGGGTTTCATTCGTATTCCGTTCATGTACAACTTTTCGTAATCCCAGCTTTAAGAATTCATAGATCCGGCTCCATTCAAGGGTCTCCAGTGCTATCGTTCCTGAGTCCTGCAGAGTTTTTACTTTGTCTGTGATCTCCGCAGCACCAAGGGAGGCATCACTATTTAACCATATTCCCTTGCAGCCCAGGTTCTTTGCAAGCTGGATATCTGTGATCCTGTCGCCAATTACATAAGAATTGGGTATATCGTAAGCGGGGTTACCAAGGTAATCCGTAAACATGCCAATACCTGGCTTACGGGTAGGCGCATCTTCGTGTGGATAAGTTCGGTCTATTAACACACTAGTAAATAAAATACCTTCGCCTTCCAGGCTTTTCATTATCAGGTTATGCAAAGGCCAAAAGGTGTTTTCGGGAAAGGCCTCGATACCCATACCATCCTGGTTGCTGACCATTACCAGTTCGTAGTCCAGTTCACGGGCTATCTTGCCCATAAACTCGAACATATGCGGATAAAAGGTCAGTTTATCAAACGAGTCCAACTGGTAGGTAGGCGGCGCTTCATTTATTAACGTTCCGTCGCGGTCAATAAAGAGTACTCTTTTCATGCAAATGTTAGTCGGCACCATGTTATCTTGGTCCGAATATTTATACTGTAAATAAAAACTATTCAGACGCGATGGATGAACTGGGTAAAGATTGCAAACCCATCACGACGGCTGATAGCTGATGGCTGACGGCTGATAGCTCACTACGCTTTCAGTTTAACCCTTAACGCTTTTACCTCAGGAACAGTCACAGCCGCCGCCTTGTTTCCAAAACTATTCCTTACATAAGTTAATACATCTGCTACCTGCTGGTCATTAAGGAAATTGTGCGGCGGCATCATACCATTAAACTTAGTACCATTTACGTCTATCTCGCCGCTTAATCCTTTTAACACGATCGTAATTAGCTCCTTCTTATCACCCAATACATACTTCGTTTTTATCAGCGGCGGGAAAAGATTAGGCAACCCGGCACCGTTGGCCTGGTGACAAGCCACGCAATAAGACATAAAAACGGTTTCACCTCGCTTAACCGACGCAGTTATACCCGGCTGTTCTGTAGCAGCGGGGGTAAAACTCAAACAGGCAACTGACATTACAGCAACAAGAGCATTTAACACTAAAAATTTTTTCATTTTTTATTTTTTTATTCCTGGTAAACAAATTTACAAAATAGATGATCGTCTTCTCAAAGAACAAACTGCTTCAGTGATTCAAGCAATTCTTTATTCTCTGGCTCAGTACCAATGGTGATGCGCAAACAACCTTCACACAATGCTACTTTGCTTCTGTCACGCACCACAATTTCCCTGGCGAGTAGAAAATTATAAATAGCCCTGGCGTCTGTTACTTTTACCAACAAGAAGTTTGCATCGCTGGGATAAACCATTAGCACTGCCGGAACTTCCTGTAACAATTTGATCATCAGGTCACGTTCCTTAACAATTTCCAATATCATAGCATTCACCTGCTCCACTTCTTCCAAAGCTTTAAGTGCCAGTTCCTGCGATGCAAGATTTATATTGTAAGGCGGTTTAACCTTATTCATCACCCCTATTATTTCTTCAGACGCAAAAGCCATTCCAATACGGAGGGCAGCAAGTCCCCATGCTTTGGACAACGTATGCATAACCACGAGATTGGGATAATCAGCCAGTTCCTGCACAAAAGAACGGTGCCTGGAAAAGTTAATATATGCCTCATCAATTATCACCAAGCCGAAGTAGTTATTGAGGATAATTTCTATATCTTCCCGTAAAAGCGAATTAGCTGTGGGATTGTTTGGCGAGCATAAAAAGATCATCTTGGTATTTTCGTCTATCGCCTCTTTGATAGCCGGAACATTCAACTGGAAATCCGGGGTCAGTGAAACCTTTTTTAAATGGACGTTGTTGATATTGGCACTCACTTCATACATGCCATAAGTGGGCGGAGTGATGATCACATTATCTATACCGGGCTCACAAAAAGTGCGGTAAAGCACATCGATGCATTCGTCGCTTCCGTTACCAACAAAAATATTAGCCGGCGGTACCGCCTTTACTTCACTCAGCTTTTCCTTTAATTTTAACTGTAATGGGTCGGGGTAGCGATTGTACCATTTCATTAAAGGAGAGCCGTAATTGTTTTCATTGTCATCCAAAAAAATGCGTGCCTCTCCTTTGAATTCATCCCTGGCAGAGGAATAAGGCACCAGCATTTTTATATTTTCTCTTAATAGATTATCCAGACTAAACATGGTTCTTAGCTATTTTGTTAACTACCAGTTAAATGTTTTCATCCAAAGATACTTGTGCAAGCCTTATTGATACCGCATTTTTATGACCCTGCAGTCCTTCCGCGGCTGCCATCAGCTCAACTGATGGTCCTATATTTTTTAATCCTTCCGGTGTAAGTTGCTGGAAAGTAATTTTCTTAACAAAACTATCAACACTTACCCCGCTGTACGCACGTGCATGCCCGTTAGTAGGTAAGGTATGATTGGTACCACTCGCATAATCACCTACGCTTTCTGGTGAGTAATTGCCAATGAATACCGACCCTGCGTTTACTACTAACTCCGCCAACGCGCTGGCATTTTTACATGAAAGAATCAGGTGCTCGGGAGCATATTCGTTTAACAATTCCATGGCTTCCTGCTCATTATTGACCAACACAAGCGTGCTGTTTTCAAGTGATTTTGCGGCAAAGTTCCGGCGCGGCAATAGTCCTAATTGGATGGCCAGTTGTTGCTGCACATTTTCCAGAACCTGTTCTGAACTGCATACAAAAAACACCTGGCTATCTGGTCCATGCTCTGCCTGGCTTAGCAGATCTGCTGCAACAAATGCTGGATCAGCAGTATCATCTGCAAAAACACCCACTTCACTCGGTCCGGCTGGCATATCGATGGCCACGCCATAACGCTGCGCTAATTGTTTGGCACAGGTTACGTACTGGTTGCCAGGACCAAAGATTTTAAAAACCCTGGGAACAGAATGAGTACCAAATGTCATCGCTGCAATGGCCTGAACGCCACCTAATTTGAATATCCTGGTGATGCCCGTAAGATGTGCGGCATAAAGTATCGCAGGGTGCAACTTTCCATCTTTGCCAGGGGGAGAACATATCACAATCTCTCTACAACCTGCTATCACCGCCGGGATTGCCAACATCAGCAGCGTTGAAAATAATGGCGCGGTTCCTCCCGGAATATATAAACCAACTTTTTCGATCGCCACGCTTTTACGCCAGCATCTTATGCCGGGCATCGTTTCAATTATCCTGATTTGTTCAGGCTGTGCGGAATGGAACTTCTCAACATTCTGTTTTGCCAGCAGGATGGCATTTTTAAGGTCGGACGGTATTAATTTTAGAGCTTCATCCATCTCACCTGGTGAGACTTCAAGATCATTAACGATCACATTATCGAACTTTAAAGTAAACTCCTTTAAAGCCTGGTCTCCTTTTTCACTCACTTCCTGTAATATCTTTTCTACTGAAGTCTCCAGCGAAGGGAGGTCCATAACCGGACGCCTGCAAATTATTTCCCAGCTTGCTTTTTCGGGATATCTTAGTACCTGCATGTGGATGTTTTTGTAAGAAGCTATCAGCCTTAAACCTTCAAGGCCGACGGCAACCATTTTACTTTCTACTTCTAGTTATTTTCCTGGAACAACTCAGGTGATTTTCTTTTTCATCTTGTAGTTCAGAAACACCATCTTGTCGTATTGATTCCTTTGCGTTTTTACCACTTTAAAACCGTGTCGCTCAAAGAACGGACGGGCGGTGATGCTTGCCTCCGTGGTAAGTGTTTTAAAACAATGATCCTGAGCATAGTTAGTCAGTTGCTGCAGCAACCTGCTGGCTATCTTTTTTCCCTGGTGATTTTTATGAACAAACATGGTATCGATGCTTCCTTCTTCAGACAACTCACCAAAACCAACGATCTGCTCGTCGTGGATAGAAACAAGGCAAACATTATTGGTTAAGCGCTCTTCCCATTTCTGCTTATCTATTGCTTCCGGCGCCCAGTTTTTTAATTGCTCACTGTCGTAATCTTTGGCATTAACAGTGTGCACCGTGTTATGAAATAACCGTAACATTTCCTCCAGCATAGATTCATTGTAGTTAACTATTTGCTCTTTGTTCATATTTTTGCAGCTTTCAGCTTTCAGCCATCAGCCGTTGTTTAGGCTTATTATTTAAATATTAACTGATACGTTCTTACATCCATCCCTCATACCCCATACTCTTACCTAACTTCCAGGTTATTTAGTTTGTGATATCAGGCCAACCTGGTGACCAAAGCTGATAGCCGATAGCCGATAGCTGACGGCTGACAGCTAAACTCCCCCTCACAAAATCATCTTTTCAATCGGTATCACCAGTATACCCTGGGCGCCGGCTGCTTTCAGCTTTTCGATGATTTCCCAAAATTCGTTTTCATTCAGCACGCTGTGCACACTGCTCCACCCCTTCTCCGCTAACGGCAGTACTGACGGGCTTTTCATACCTGGCAACAATCCAATGATTTTGTCAAGATTTTGATTTGGTGCATTAAGCAATATGTATTTGCTGTTTTTTGCCTTTTTTACAGACTGTATGCGAAATAATAATTTGTCGAGCAACTGTTGTTTATCGGTAGACAAACGGGGATGCTGGATCAAAACGGCTTCTGACTCCAAGACAGTTTCTACTTCTTTGAGTCCGTTCATAAACAACGTTGAGCCACTGCTTACGAGATCGCAGATGGCATCTGCCAGGCCAATGCCGGGAGCGATCTCCACGGACCCACTGATTTCATGAATCTCAGCATAAACATTGTTATCGTGTAAAAAATTCGCTACCAATAAGGGATAACTGGTGGCAATCTTTTTGCCCTGGAGGTAAGTAACATTTTCATACACTTCATTGCGTCCAACGGCAATAGATAAGCGGCACCTGCTGTACCCTAATTTCTCTACAACATCAACATCCTTGTTCTTTTCAAGTACCACATTTTCACCAACGATCCCGATATCTGCGACAGCATCTTCCACATACTGCGGAATGTCATCATCCCTTAAAAAAAACACTTCCAGTGGAAAATTCGATGCCTCCGCTTTTAATCTATTTACCCCGTTTGAAATATCAATGCCGCATTCTTTTAATAATTTGACGGAATCATCATGCAGGCGGCCGGATTTCTGTATAGCAATTTTGAGCTTCATATCATTGATCGGTCCATGGACAGATATCTTGTTAGATTTATAATTTTGTATTGCGATCCTTATACGGTTCCCAACCTTTACTTTCTCTTAGCATGTACAAAAAAATAAAGGGCTTACTTTTGGTAAGCCCTTGAATGTTTTATATAAATGCACACATAACAAGGCCTACCAGTTTGGCAGATGATGAAAGTGAAGAATGTGGAACACTGAATTCATAATATGCAGCAAAAATAAGGTGACTAGTCGATTGCGCAAAAATTTGTTTTGTCACCATGATTATACATTATGAGGTTTCGCTCCATTAAATCATATATGTTTGTTAATGATTGCGCATGCGGAGCACTATTAGCAGGTAATTTGCAACTATAAAATAAACATCGTCCATTGAAATCTATATTACTCATCGCAGGTTTTGTTGCAGTATCGCTTACAGGAAATAAATTGCGGGCTCAACAGGTAGACAGCATTTATTTTCACCTTTATACAGACAGTCTTAAAAAAGGTAGTTTCAATTATATTAATGTAGATGCGAAAATGAGCGATGGAAGATGGCTACCATTGACAGCCAAAGAACTGGACTTCACCGCCTCTGGCGGAAGTTTCAAGGATAACAGTCTGGTGCTTGCTAAAGATTTTTCAAGCGATAGCGTAGTTGTTACTGCTATTTTGAAATCGAACAATGCGATAAAAAAGAAAGTAACCATTTACATCAAAAAGATGGAGGATAACGAAGTACTGAAAACAAGTGACGAAATCATGAAAGAGATGAGGAAGTCAAAGAAAGGCAGCAGGTGATAGGCATAAAAAAACCTGCGAGGTAATATCTCACAGGTTTATATAAAGTATAAAGTTTAATACTACTAGCCCATTTTCTTGGCGTCTTCCAAAAATTTAGCCAAGCCAAGATCGGTCAATGGGTGTTTTAGCAATCCAAGAATAGAATCCAACGGACATGTACAAACGTCAGCGCCGGCTTCAGCACAACGGATGATATGTAGCGACGAGCGGATAGAAGCAGCAAGGATCTCCGTTTTAAAACCCTGGATTGTAAATATGTTTGAAATTTGTTGTATCAGTTCTACACCATCCCAACCACTATCATCTATGCGTCCCAGGAATGGTGAAACATAGGCCGCACCTGCTTTAGCAGCAAGAATTGCCTGTCCGGCGGAAAATATAAGTGTACAATTTGTTTTGATACCATTATCAGTAAACCATTTGATCGCTTTAACGCCATCCTTGATCATAGGAACCTTAACGATAATGTTTGGATGTATAGCAGCCAGTTTTTTACCTTCTTCAACAATAGTTTTAAAATCTGTCGATAATACTTCAGCACTAATGTCACCTTCAACGATCTCACAAATGGCTTTGTAATGGGCCATTATTGCTGCTTCGCCTTTAATGCCTTCTTTGGCCATTAAGGAAGGATTTGTTGTTACACCATCCAGAATACCTAGTTCGTTCGCTTCTTTAATCTGGTCGAGGTTGGCGGTGTCTATAAAAAACTTCATATTTCGGGAATGTTTGATGCGGAGGAAAGAAAAAAAAAGTGGCAAGTTACTTATATCGCACCGCTACAACCGCTTACCCTTGCTGCCTTCCGACCCTGGGGGGTTCAGCAGGAGCTGGTCGTATAAGACTTGCCGTGGCAAAGATAGGGGTTTTGATTTTTCAGCCATAAAAAAAATAAAATATTTGACAAATTACTGGAGTTCTGCCAAATACGGCGGCATTACAAACTTCATTTCAATTCGTTTAACATAAACAGGTCGACTTTCATCAATAGCCGCTTATCATTTCAAAACATCTTAATATCCCTGCCGGCCAGCGAGGGAGTTCAGCCTTGAAACACCAACAAGTTCGTCGGCCCTTCCCCCTAGCGGACGGTAATAAACGAGGATGGTATAATTATTTTCTGTGTCCCAGAAATTGCCTTCCGTTAGAGCAAAGGAAGAATTTGTGCCATTAGGATCTCTCGTAATGTATGAATAATCATAATAGCCCTGTTTCAGGAACAGGGAAGTCTCATACATGCCTTCCTGTTCATTGTAATGCATTTTGGCCGAATCCATGTCGCCATAATTGGAGAGTTCACCGAATAGAAACACGTCCTTGTTTCGGAAAGGTGCTTTACCTGGCGGCTGGTAGCGGAAATGGACAGTGGCAAAATCGGCCTGCCAAAGTGGATTTATGCTTTCTGTTACATTGTTGAAAAACATTCCATTGTTATCACGGTAAAATACAAAACGCTGCGCCGATCGGTCAAGATCTGCCTTCACATATATGTCAGTTGTTGTGGCACCATAATCGGCTTTTTCTACCCTATCACTTTGAAGCCGGAAACTCCTGAGGTCGAGCCAGCGCCATTCGCGTCCCGCCGGGAAAAGACAATCACTTTCCGTGTTGTATTCAAGATTGCCCTGGCGGATAAAAGTGGGACGGATATTATGGATGTAGTTATCCCAGCGATTGTTCTGCAAAATACATACGCTTACCTGTTGCATGGCATTCATCAGATTCAGCTTACTTGTGTTGATACTGAACTGGATTTTCTGGTGGGTTCTGAAAAACTGGCCATTGAATGGCTGCTGAATCTGCGCCGCTATATCAACGCCGGGATTTACAACAAGAAATCGCCTGCTGAAAAGCACTTTCGAGGTATCTCCATCAGCAAAAACCTTCAGCAGGTAATTGCCAGAACGGGAAGGCATGCAATTTCTGTCTGGCAGCAGTGCCTGGTAATGGGTATACTTTGTTAAGGCAATAGAAGACACATGGTAGGTATTAATGCGCATTTGTGAAAAACCCTGGATATAATCAAACTGGCTAAGTAATACCTGCGACCAGTCTGCATTACAAAGCACATAAGTATAGGAATAATTTCTTACGCCACCATTAGTGTCATCGAAGTGAAGCTCCATGCGATCGGCACCGTTGATCGTCCATATCGGGTAGGCCAGAGGGTTACCGGAAACGTTAAATTTTAAGGCATGTATATTTGGCGCGTAAATGTGATCAGGTACCTGGGCATTGGTAAGGGCGGATAAGTATAAGGCAAAGAAAATAAGTTTGTACTTCATATGATAAGTTTAGCTGTCAGCCTTCTGCACAGCAGTGGCAGTGCAATGTAATTGTATATTGATTTGAGCTTCCGGGTAAGATAAGCGCATAATGAAACTTTAAACTCCCGAACTTAAACTATTTTTGAGTTATTAAAGGATAATATCATTTGAATCTTTCCAACTTTATAGCCCGCCGTACAGCATTTAATCAACAACGTTCATTTTCGCGTTTCATTATACGGCTCGCAACTACTGCCACAGTTATCAGCGTGGCGGCAATGATCATCGCCATGGCTTTTACCAATGGCTTTCAATATACCATCAGCCAAAAAATATTCAGCATTTTCGGACATATAAGGGTACAACATTTTGAGCCCAATAAAGTTTCTTTTGCTCAGGAGTCTCCGATATTAAAAAATGATACCGTTACCGGTATATTAAGGCAAAACCCTGAAGTGAAAACTATCCAGGCTTTTGCTACCAAAAATGCCATCCTCAAAACAACCGAAACCATAGAAGGGGTCTTGTTCAAAGGTGTGGAGAAAACCTATGATTTTACGAACTTGAAGGAATTCCTTGTAAGTGGGCACTTTATCAATTACCCTGACAGTGGGTACAGTAACGAAATCACCCTTTCGGAAGCTACGGCAAACCTGTTAAAACTAAAGTTGAATGACAAAGTACTTATATTCTTTATCCAGTCAGACGGATCACCACCACGCGTGCGCAAACTAACACTTAGCGGAATTTATAAGACCGGAATCGAAGAGTATGACAAGCTCATAGCTTTTGGTGACATTAAGTTAATTCAACGATTGAATGACTGGCAAAAAGACGAGATCGGCGGTTATGAAATATTTCTGAAGGATTACCGTAAAATGGATGAAGCAAATGAAGCCATTTTTACCGAGCTTCCTTCCATGTGGAACAGCCGCACGACCCAGGAAATCAATCCCAACATTTTTGACTGGCTGAACCTGCAGGACCAAACAATCGTAATCGTGCTGATTATAATGACCGTAGTGGCCGTGCTCAACCTGATTACCTGCCTTATTATCTTGGTTTTGGAGAGAACGAGAATGGTAGGGGTATTAAAGGCATTGGGAGCTTCTGACCTGCTGGTCCAGAAAATTTTTTTAATGCAGGGAGC
>JBBPYM010000432.1:0-12392 GCA_038199905.1 Chitinophagales bacterium
ATTCCTTCTTCTATTCCTCAGTAACTACTTAAATACAAACACAGAACCATTTACCTGGTTCATCATCAGGCAGGGTTACTTAAGATCGATATTATTCATTAATTTCAGGCTCATTATTTATCATACATCAGCGGTAATATGAAAAAGATCTCTTTAGTGTTTTTATTCCTGTGTTTAACGTCCTTTGTTTTCGCGCAGTCCGTACCACCTTCAATAAGCATTATTCCCGAACCTGTGTCCATGGTTAAGAATAGCGGTCAGTTCATATTGCCCAAAAATATCATTATCGAACACGGTAATAATGCGATGGTAAAAATGATTGCCGATTCTTTGTTAAAGCAGCTTTCCGGTTCCACCGGATTAAAAATAGCGGTCAGCAACCAGGTAAGTTCCGCAAATACGATTCGGTTTTTAATAAATAAAGCTCCTGATAATAAAATTGGTAATGAGGGATACAACCTGGAAGTAACGCCTAAAAATATAGTTATTAAAGCTAACCAGCCTGCTGGTTTGTTTTATGCTGTACAAACAATACTCCAGTTGCTGCCTAAAGAAGTATTCTCAAAAACTATTGCTAAGAATGCTAGCTGGCAGTTGCCTTGTGTAACAATAACCGATTATCCCAGGTTTGGCTGGCGCGGTTTAATGTTTGATGTATCCAGGCATTTCTTTACCAAACAGGAAATCAAAGACTTCATTGACGAGATGGTAAGGTACAAGTATAACCTTTTACATCTTCACCTCACAGATGATGAAGGATGGCGCATACAGATTAAAGGGCTTCCTAAACTTACTGAAGTGGGTGCCTGGAACGTGAGGCGTACCGGTACTTTTGGCGAATTTACCCCGCCAGCAGCTGATGAGCCACGTGATTATGGTGGTTTTTATACCCAGGATGATATCAAGGAAATTGTTCGTTATGCAAAGGGTAAGTTTGTAAATATTTTACCGGAGATTGATGTTCCAGGTCATAGCCTGGCGGCTATCGCTTCTTATCCTGACTTATCTTGTACACCAGGAGCAGAGAACTACCGGGTACGGTCAGGCGAACCCATAATGGACTGGCAGGATCACGGTTTTACCGCACTGATAGACAACACGCTTTGTCCGGCCAATGAAAAAGTGTATGTTTTCTTAGATAAGGTATTTACAGAAATTGCCGCCCTTTTCCCGTTCGAATATATTCATGTGGGTGGTGACGAGTGCGCTAAAAATTTCTGGGAGAAAAGTGATGCTGTTAAACAACTCATGCAGAAAGAAGGCTTGAAGAACATGGAGGAAGTGCAGAGTTACTTTGAAAAGCGAGTAGAGAAAATTGTAATGTCCAAAGGTAAAAAGGTGATAGGCTGGGATGAAATACTTGAGGGAGGGCTGGCACCTTCGGCTGCCGTGATGAGCTGGCGGGGCATCAAAGGTGGTATAGAAGCGGCTAAGCTTGGTCATGAAGTGGTGATGAGCCCAACAACTTTTGTTTACCTGGATTATATGCAGGGTGACGAACTGCTGGAGGCGCCGGTTTATGCTACTCTTCGGCTGAATACGGCTTACTCATTTGAGCCCGTGCCGGATGGTGTAGATGCAAAGTTCATCAAGGGCGGACAGGGAAATCTGTGGACCGAACAGGTTTACAATACGCGTCATATGCAATATATGCTCTGGCCGCGCAGCTTGGCAATCGCCGAATGTTTATGGTCGCCCAAGGAGAAAAAGAACTGGGATGGGTTTGTGAAAAAAGTCGAAGCAAATTTTGAAAGGATGGATGTACGTGATATAAAGTATGCCCGCTCCATGTATGACCCGATCATCGATGTGAAGAAAGACAATAAGGATTCACTCCAGGTTGCAGTTTCTACGGAAGTCAAAGGACTTGATATTTATTACAGTTTCGATAATTCTAATCCTGACAACTTTTATCCAAAATATAAAGATCCTTTATCGATTCCTAAAGAGTCCTCTATGCTGAAAGTGATCACTTACCGGGATGGGAAGCCAGTTGGAAGGCAGCTTGATATTTCAATTGCTGTTTTAAGAAAGAGGTTGAAAAAGTAGGAAATTGCGGTGCTTAAAATGAAAGTTAAGAATCTTCTTTGCTAAGTTTTTTTAACCACAAAGTCCACAAAGTAAAACCCACAAAGGGCACTAAGGCCTTTTAAATTCTAGGGTTCTGCTGATGGCTGATAGTTGATGGCTGATAGCTCACCGCTGTTAGCTAACCAATCAGCTCCACCTTTCTACTAATTTTATTTATATATTCATCCACTATCTGCTCAAGTATTCTGCCTGTTTGTGTTTCTGAGCTTACGAGGTCATACAATGTTACCTGGTCTAATAACCTGTCTACCGTAAACTGGATCATTTGCCATAGCGAACGGGCGGAGCAATCCACTGAGTTGGTGCAGATCTTGGAAGAGCCCGCATGCGTACCACAAAATTCGGCGCTGAACAAAGCACCTCCAAGCGCTTTTAACACATGGTTGATAATTATTTTTTTTGGAGGTACCGCCAATAGATAACCGCCTTTATAACCGGGAGTGCTGTTTATAAATCCTTGCTGGCGAAGGATGCGCGTTAGCTTTGCGACATAGGCATTACTAATACCTTCCGCCTCACTTAGCTGGGGAATGCTCATTCCTTCTTTATCCATGCACCTTCCGATGCGCAATAAAATGCGAAGGCCATATTCTTCCTGGGCGGTAATTTTCATAATTATTGTTATTCAGCAGGTAAATGTTCTGGCGTTGCATGGTATTTTTCTATCAGGAACTGCCGTAGCTTTTCGCTGTTGGCAGCAGTCTGATTAGTTGTGCTCACTTTATTATAAACAGTGGCCAGATCATTGGCGATTTCACCTGCCTCCATTCTTTCTATCTGGTAACGTTGAAGTATATGCACTAATTGCCCATTTTTAATGATGGCGATATTGGGTGAAGACGGCGTTACACCTGGCAGGTATTTCTCCCTGAAATGTGTTACTGCTGCTTTTTCCATCCCTGCAAAGATGGTGACCAATTTATCGGGAACCACCTTATTTAGTAAAGATAAAATAGCGCCTGGCCTGCCAACTCTCGCAGAGCATCCGCAAACGGAGTTCAGTATTACCAGTACTGTTTCATCATCCTGGTTATTCAATGCGCCGTCTACATCAGCGGGCGTCATCAATTGCTGGAAACCAGTTTCTACCAATTCTTCACGAAAAGGTGCAACGATCTGCTCTGAGTAACTGGGACCAGAAGTACCCATCAGGCTATTTAAACTTATCTGTGCCATTTTATAGTATTTAAATTTTATAAATTATCAACGTTGAAATTCGTGTTCCATTACATGTAGCCGAGCTCCAGTTGAGCTTCTTCAGACATCATGCTTTTATCCCAGGCAGGGTTCCAGGTAACGGAAACATGCACATCATTCACCCCTTCGATTAAGCGCACTTTCTGATCTACTTCAACCGGTATATCCTGCGCAGCCGGGCAACCCGGTGCTGTCAGTGTCATTACAATCTGGATATTGTTCAGTGGTAGTACATCTACCTCGTAAATAAGTCCTAACGCGTAAATGCTTACCGGTATTTCCGGGTCGAAAATGGTTTTCAGGCACTCAATTACTTTTTCTTTTAATTCTTCGGTATTCATGATTTTGCCGTTGCTGTGTTTTGAATTTTATAAACGAGCGCAAAATTTTTCATTTGTTTTACCATCGACAGAAGCCCGTTGGAACGCGTTTGTGCCAGGTGTGTGTTCATGCCGATCTTTTGAATGAATTCGAGCTTTGCTGACATTATCTCATCGGGCGTGTGGCCTGACAACACTCTTATAAGCATGCTTATCAAACCTTTTACGATCACAGAGTCGCTGTCTGCCTTAAAATAGATGTTCCCGTTGCGGTAGTCTGACACCAGCCATACGGTTGACTGGCAACCACGCACCCTGTTGTCATCTTTCTTATGTTCCTCTTCCAGAACCGGTAACTTTTTACCAAGATCAATAATGTACTCGTATTTGTCATCCCAGGAGTCGAATAACGCGAACTCTTCGATAATTTCGTCTTCAATGGTTAATATAGGTTGCAACTCACTCATGCGTTATGCTAAAATTTTTATCGCTTTCTGCAGGCCGCCTATCAGCGCATCAACTTCTTCCATTGTATTGTACACAGCAAAAGAAGCCCTTGTGGTACCGGTAATGCCAAACCTGTGCATCAACGGCTGCGTGCAGTGGTGTCCCGTTCTTACGGCGATGCCCCTGTTGTCTAATAATATTCCCAGATCCTGCGAATGGATATTTTCAATTACAAATGAGATCACGCTTACTTTCTCTTTTGCTTTTCCAATGATCTTTAAACCCGGCAATTGCTCCAGTTTGTCTGTAGCATAAGCAAGCAGTTGCTCTTCATGTTTCCTGATATTCTTTTTCCCAAGCTGCTCTATGAAATCGATGGCGTACTTGAATGCAACAGTGTCTGCAATATTAGGAGTTCCTGCTTCAAATTTGTATGGGAGGTCGGCGTAGGTTGTCCTTTCAAAACTTACTTCCTTTATCATTTCGCCACCACCCTGGAAAACGGGCATACTCTCTAATATTTTTCTTTTTCCATACAATACTCCGATGCCTGTAGGACCGTAAAGTTTATGAGCTGAAAATACAAAAAAGTCGCAATCCATGGCCTGCACGTCGATATCGAGATGTACGGTGGATTGTGCACCATCTACCAATACAACCGCATCTGCCTGGTGGGCAAGTTCAATTATTTTGTTTACCGGGTTAACGGTTCCCAACGCATTAGAAACATGAACTATAGAAACGAGTTTGGTCGATGGATTAATTAGTTTTGCATATTCCTCCAATAACAATTCACCTTCGTCGTTCACAGGTATAACGCGCAGTGTGGCGCCCTTCTCTTCACATAATATTTGCCACGGAACGATGTTGGAATGATGTTCCATCGTAGAAATGATGATCTCATCCCCGGCTTTAATGTTTTTTCTTCCCCACGTGTAAGCCACCAGGTTAATTCCTTCCGTAGCGCCGCGGGTAAAAATTATTTCGTCGTGGGAAGCTGCGTTTATAAATTCTTTAGCAGTATTACGGGTATCCTCAAAGGCTGCCGTTGCTTCTTCTGCAAGCGTATGTATGCCACGATGGATATTAGCGTTTTGGGTGGTATAATAATTAACCAACGCGTCAATTACTACCTGGGGTTTCTGAGACGTTGCTGCGTTATCCAGGTACACAAGTGGTTTGTCCTTTACCATTCTGCCAAGCACAGGAAATTGTTCCCGTATGGCATAAACGTTCAGGGTTTTTGAAATGGTTGCTGATTCAATCATAATAAATCAATTTGTAAACGTTCTGAAATCAGTTTATTTACATATAAACGGATAGGTTCTGATTTAATATTTTCAACGACATCTTTTGCAAAAGCGTGGAGCAGCAGGGATCGGGCCTTATCTTTATCAACACCTCTTGAACGCAGGTAAAATAAAGCTTCTTCATCCAGGCTACCAACTGTACAGCCATGTGAGCATTTTACATCATCCGCAAATATCTCAAGTTGAGGTTTTGTACTAACTGATGCTCCTTCGGAAAGCAAGACGTTTTTATTGGACTGATAAGCATTGGTTTTCTGGGCGTCTTTGCGAACAAAGATTTTCCCGTTAAAGATTCCGGTAGCCAAGTCATCTACAACACCCTTATAAAGCGTATTACTTAAACAATTTGGTTTAACATTATCAACGATGGTATGATTATCAACGTGGGTGTGGCCGTTTAAGCAATACAATCCATATAAATGTGCTTCACAATGATCTGCGTCGAAAACAATGTTGAGGTTGTTACGGATGATGTTGCCACTCAGGGAAATAACCACTGAATTCGAATAGCTTTTGCCGACATGGCGAATATGGGTGGTACTAACCTGGCTATTGATGCTGTAATCATCCTGAATTTTATAATAATCAACCCTTGCGTCTTTTTCAATTACGATTTCAATAACCTGGTTGGTGAAACTTTCCTGCTGTCCTATCGTTGCAAATGTTTCTACGATCTGCAATTGTGCATTTTCACTCACGTGCACCAGGTTTCTCGGTTGCGAGAACGAATTGGTAAAACGTGCATCAGATAAGTGGTAGATATAAACCGGATGGTCTGTGATCTGTCCCCTTTTTACATGAATAAAAACGGCGCCATGTATAAAAGCTGTATTCAACGCATTTATACCGTCCATTATGTATGCTGAACTATGTCCGAAATGATTATTTACAATGTCGCGGTATTCGTTTGATGCTGCTTCATCAAGCGGTTGTACAACCAGTTGAGCAGAGCGGATAGTAGAAAGCGATAATGAGAATATTCCATTTATAAAAAAAAGCTCGTTGGCTATCTCATGACCCGGCATTCTCACGGCATTAATGTCCGCGGCAGTAATAGAGGTTGTTCCTGGTTTAACATCGTACTGGTAATCTTTTTCGAACAACCTGCTGATGCGGGTATACTTCCAGGCTTCCTGCTTTATAGAAGGAATTCCCATCCTGTTGAATTCATTAAAAGCATTCTGCCTGATTGCGTCAAATCCGCTTAGTATGTCGGTTGATTGCAACTCGTCAAAATGTTCTTTAAAATATGTGTTGGTATTCATTCTTTATAAATTTTTTTATCAGAGGTATCGCTTTTATTACAAGGCTTCTTCAAACTGACCCATTTCTTGTTTAATAAAGTCGTAACCTCTTTCTTCCAGTTCCAGTGCCAGTTCTTTGGGACCGGATTTTACGATACGTCCATTGTATAATACATGCACAAAATCAGGAACAATATAATCAAGCAGGCGCTGGTAGTGAGTTACAAGTAACACCGCATTGTCTTTAGTGCGTAGCTTATTAATACCATTAGACACGATGCGTATGGCATCAATATCAAGTCCGGAGTCAGTTTCGTCCAGGATCGCAAGTTTAGGTTGCAACATAGCCATCTGGAAAATTTCATTACGCTTTTTTTCACCGCCGGAAAATCCTTCATTCAGCGAACGGCTCAGTAATGACTGATCGATATTAACCAGTGCCATTTTTTCTTTCATCATCCGCAGGAATGCTACTGCATCCAGGGGCTCCTGGCCGCGATACTTACGGGCTTCATTAACCGCAGTTTTTATGAAATTTGTTGTGCTTAATCCTGGAATTTCAATAGGGTACTGGAAGGCAAGGAAAAGCCCTTCTTTAGCCCTGTCCTCAACGGAAAATTCCAGCAGGTCCTTTCCCATATATTCAACAGATCCACCCAATACTTCATATGTTTCTCTTCCGGCCAAAACCGATGCAAGTGTGCTTTTGCCTGAACCGTTCGGCCCCATTATAGCATGAACTTCTCCTGCTTTGATTTCCAGGTTAATTCCTTTTAAGATTTCCCTTCCTTCAATCCCAGCTCTTAAATTTTGAATTTTTAACATGATATTTTTTTTGTTATTTTATTTAAGCCGAAAGTTCCTGTAATAATGAGCAATTTGGCAATGATCAGCAGTAACCTGGCAGCAGGCGCTCCTGCAGCCATTTACATGCATTAACCCACACTGCCTTCCAAACTAATGGCCAGCAATTTTTGAGCTTCTACAGCAAACTCCATCGGCAACTGGTTCAGCACTTCTTTGGCAAAACCATTGATGATAAGTGCCACCGCGGATTCTGTATCTATGCCACGTTGATTGCAATAAAAGATCTGATCCTCGCCTATTTTTGAAGTGGTAGCTTCGTGTTCTACAATAGCCGAACTATTTTTTACTTCGATATAAGGGAAAGTATGAGCGCCGCACTTGTCGCCTAATAATAGTGAGTCGCACTGGGTAGAATTTCTGGCATTGTCGGCCTTTTTATTTACCTGTACCAGGCCCCGATAGCTGTTATTACTAACTCCAGCGGAAATACCTTTTGATACGATCCTGCTTTTGGTGTTTTTTCCAATATGGATCATTTTGGTGCCTGTATCCGCTTGCTGAAAGTGATTGGTTACCGCTACCGAATAAAATTCACCAACGGAGTTGTCTCCTTTAAGAATAACACTAGGATATTTCCAGGTGATGGCTGAGCCGGTTTCTACCTGTGTCCAGGAAATCTTTGAATGAGCACCGATGCAAATACCACGTTTTGTAACAAAATTATAGATACCGCCACGGCCTTCCTTGTCGCCAGGGTACCAATTCTGAACGGTTGAATACTTAATTTCAGCTCTCTCATGTGTGACTAGCTCCACCACTGCGGCATGAAGCTGGTTTTTATCACGCATAGGCGCCGTGCACCCTTCAAGATAGCTAACGTAACTTCCTTCTTCTGCAACGATCAGCGTGCGTTCGAACTGGCCCGTATTTTCCGCATTAATACGGAAGTAGGTCGATAGCTCCATCGGGCTGCGTACACCTTTGGGAATATAACAGAAAGATCCGTCAGTAAACACTGCCGCGTTGAGTGCAGCAAAATAATTGTCGGTATAAGGAACCACAGAACCCATGTACTTTTTAATAAGGTCGGGGTGCTTTTGTATGGCTTCTGACATAGAACAGAAAATGATACCCAGCTCCCCCAGCTGGTCTTTAAAAGTAGTGGCGATGGAAACGCTGTCAATTACTGCGTCCATTGCTACTCCTGATAAACGTTTCTGTTCGTTCAGGGAAATTCCTAGTTTTTCAAAAGTTTTTCTTAACTCAGGATCGATTTCGTCCAGGCTGTTAAGGCTGACCTTTTGTTTAGGCGCGGAATAATAAATAATGTCTTGATAATCAATGGGGGGATAGTGAACATTTGGCCACCTGGGTTCTTCCATTTTTAGCCAGTAATTATAGGCTTTCAGGCGGTAATCGAGCATCCATTGAGGCTCATTTTTTTTGTTGGAAATAAAACGGATGATGCTTTCATCTAGTCCTTTTGGTGCTTCATCAGCGGCAATATCGGTAACAAAACCGTACTTGTAATCACTCAAAACGGTTTTTTCGATAGTGCTTAGTACTTCATTCATAACAATTCCTTTTTTGCATTTTAGTAAGCATTTGCAAATTTACATGTTATTTGTACAAAAAAGTATAAACAGCTGAGAATTGTTAATACTGAATGTTAATTGTTAATAGAAGTGTTACCGTTCAGTTCCTGACTGGTTGCATCTATCAGAAGATTCAAAATATCACCTTTTGATTACCAAGCCGGTGATGGTCGCCCTATCACAATTAACCGTCGATAATTAACAATTATTTCCTAACATTATGCTGTTAATGAATGCAATATGAGAATCTCCTCTGTTTTTACTAAAAAATATCTTGCTTTTGGTCTAATCTTGTTTTGTTTTTCATGTAATAATGTTGGGAAGCAAAACAAAATTTCAAATGCAGATACCATGAGTATAAGAGCCAACGGAAGTTATGGTTATGACGCAGACTTTTTAAAAAAACATACCACAAAAGTGCTAGAGCTTGTCAGCGCTGATGGAAGTGGAAAGGTGTTGCTTTCCGCGGACTACCAGGGAAGGGTTATGACAAGTACCGCAAGTGGAGACACCGGTACAAGCTTTGGCTGGCTGAACTATAACATGCTCCGCTCAAAAGAACGAAATAAACAGTTTAACCCCGTTGGAGGCGAAGAACGATTCTGGCTGGGACCTGAAGGCGGCCAATTTTCCGTCTACTTTAAGGGAAAAGATAGTTTCAGTTTTGCCAACTGGCAGGTGCCTCCTTTTATAGATACAGATATCTATAATATCACTCAGTCCGGGCAATCTTCTGTTACATTTACAAAGAAGGCCAGTTTTCTGAATTACAGTGGCACCTCCTTTAACATAGATATTGAAAGAAAGGTAAGCCTTATCTCCAGGGCGGAGCTCGGCAGAAAGTTGAATCTCAGCATACCTGCGGATGTGAATTTTGTAGGTTTTGAAACTTCTAATAAAATAACCAATACGGGCAAAGAAGCCTGGACGAAAGAAAAAGGATTATTGTCTGTATGGTTGCTGGGAATGTTTACGCCTACTCCTAAAACCGTGGTGATTATACCTTTCAAGGCGATACCAGGTGCCCGTGATCATATAACAGATAATTATTTTGGAGAAATCCCTGCTGATCGTTTGCAGGTAAAAGACAGTGTACTTTATTTTACTTGTGATGGCAAGTTCAGAAGCAAGATAGGCCTGTCTCCCCGGGTTGCAAAACCGATGGCGGCAAGCTTTGATTTTGAGAAAAATGTATTGACGATCATCATACCCGCCATCAATGAGAAGGGCTCTTATGTTAACAGCAAATGGGAGATACAAAAGGAACCATATAAGGGTGATGTGATCAATTCCTACAATGACGGTCCGCTTGAGGATGGATCACAAATGGGTCCCTTCTTCGAGATCGAATCATCATCCGAAGCAATGGCTTTAAAAAAAGATGAAACAGGTACCTACGCACAAACCACCTGTCACTTCCAGGGAGACTATACTGCATTGAAACAACTGGCCCAACAGTTGCTCGGTGTGGATCTTGATAATATTACGCAATGAATTTTTAAAACCGCTTGCATGCATTTATATAAAACCACCAAAGGCAATATTCTAAAACATGACCAAAGGTCGTACCTGGTAGAAGGTGACTGGGACACTATTATCAACCAGGAAAATTTGTACCAGTCGCTGCTTGAAATTGCTGGCAGTGCCGCTGTTATCGAAGAGCAACAGTCTGCCGAAATGCTTGAACAGCTACTTCCCCCCATTGGCAACCAGGAAGTGTGGGCGGCAGGGGTAACTTACCTGCGGAGCCGTGATGCGCGGATGGAGGAATCTGAAGATTCAGGTGCTGCCGATTGTTATCAACGTGTTTATGAAGCCGACAGGCCTGAACTTTTTTTTAAATCACTGCCACACCGGGTAATGGGGCATGGGCAGACGGTGAATATAAGGAAAGATTCTACCTGGAGCGTGCCCGAACCTGAACTGGCTTTGTATATCAATTCGAAAGGTTCTATCCAGGCTTATACTATCGGAAATGACATGAGTTCCAGAAGCATTGAAGGAGAAAATCCGCTTTACCTGCCTCAAGCCAAAATGTATGAAGGCAGTGCCGCACTGGGTCCCTGTTTATATATTATTGCCGAGGCGATTTCCACCGATACTACGATACAAATGAGCATCACCAGGAATAATGAAAAGTTGTTTGACGATGGCACATCCATAAACAGGATGAAGCGCACTTTGACTGAGCTGGCCGAGTGGTTATATAAGGAATTTGATTTTACTTATGGCGCTTTTTTAATGACAGGCACCTGTGTCGTGCCTCCGACTGATTTTACCCTGAACGTAAATGACGAAGTGAATATTGATATTGAAGGTATCGGCAGACTTACTAATGTTATTGGAATGAGATAAGGTCAGCATAACAGCATGGTATGATTTCTGAAAGCAATTTATTACAGTCATTCTTAACTAGCTTAAATTTTGTAGTATGAGCAGCCCATCCTCTGGAAAAGATCTCGTTCCGCCGCAGGAAAACGGCGGACAGTCAGATACATCTCATTCAGCCACTTTAAAAACGGCGGAAGATGCCGCCGAATTATTTAGTGTTGCAAAGAACAGGCTACTGGACGTATCTAACTGGGATAAACTTTGCGGCCCTCTGACGGGAACTTTTTTCCTTACTGATGATCAGGGTAATATAGTTAAGAGGTTGGCTAAACCTGGAGATTATTTAAAGATAGATGTGCCAGGGCCAGGATCGGAAACAGGGGATGGCTATGATTGGGTGAATATCGAAACAATTGATGAAAAGCAAATGGAAAATGGCCTGGAAGAAATTGCCGTGAAAGTGCGGCCCTCTCAAAATCCCGTCAAGAATAAAGCGGCTACCGCCCATTTTTTCAAAGAGGATGCTACCAGTACTTTCATTGTAAGCCGCCAGGGAAATGTAGTAACAGCGGAAGTACATGGCAGGAACGAAATGCCAAATATAAAACCAGAAAGTGCAATAGATAAGGTACGCAATGCACTCATGGCCTTATCCGCGATACTCGGCTTCTCAACAACGCAGTGGAAACAACTCGTAAAGGGATTGGTTTCGCTTGAAAAACTACGATGAATATTCATGTATTCCTCACAGGACATAGCTTTCAGCTAGCTATTGGCCGTTGCAACAATGCTCGCTTATGCTTATGAATAAGCAATTTTTAAATTTAAAGATGACAATTCGGTAGAAGCATGCTGGTGCAAAATCTTTAGACTTAATTTAAAAGTATTACCAACAGCTCGAACAATTCTTTAGATCACCATCCACTTTCCATTTTCATCCTTAATATAGGATAACCCATTGCTCATAACATACACCTGCTGGTTAGTCTTTGGGTCTAAAAAAGATTTTTGTTCATAAACCCTGATGTTGTTGTTCTCGCGTGTGAGATA
>JBBPYM010000433.1:0-4131 GCA_038199905.1 Chitinophagales bacterium
AAATACTGGCTTACAGTCTTCAAAAATGATTCGCAATCAAACGGCCCTCAGCGGGGGCACAGTATCGGTGTCTTTTGCTGCTATTCAATATATAAAACGGAACATTAAAAATATTTCTGAAAAGAAGATCCTTTTACTCGGTACAGGAAAAATAGGCAGCAACACTTGCAAAAATCTGGTTGATTACCTGCAAACACTTAATATAACAGTTATTAATCGCAGTCCAGGTAAGGCTGCTGCGCTTGCCACAGAACTCGGTTTACAATTTGCCAGCCTGGATGAGGCCCCTGCATATATCCGGGAAGCAGATATTATAATTGTTGCCACCAATGCAAATTACCCCACCGTGTTAAAATCTGACCTGGAAAAAAGTGGCAAGAAATTGATTATTGATCTTTCCGTTCCATGCAATGTGGAAGCAGCAGCCAGTGAACTGTCAAACATTAACCTAATTAACGTAGATGATCTTTCCAAGATAAAAGATGATACCATTAAAAAAAGAGAAGCTGCTGTACCATTGGCCAAAGCGATTATTAACACGCATATTGAAGAATTTATTACGTGGAACAACATGCGCAAACATGTGCCTGTTTTAAAAGCAGTAAAAAGCAAACTCCAGGAAATCACTTCCTGCGGTTTATTCTTTCCTCTCGCCACTCCTTCTGTAGACACTATTTATACTGAAAAGATACAACAGGTGATCAACGTAATGGCTTTAAAAATGCGCGACCAAAACCAGCAGGGTTGCCATTATATAGAAGCCATCAACGAATTCATGGCAACGGGTACAAATTAAGCTAACATGGAAAGTTTGATAAGGATCGGCACAAGGGAGAGCCAACTTGCCGTATGGCAGGCTGAAAAAGTGCAGGGTTTATTGGCTCAGCAAGGAATAAAAGCTGAACTGGTCTACATAAAAAGCGCAGGCGATATAGATCTTAAAACCCCCCTTTATGAAATGGGCGTACGGGGCATATTCACCAGGAGCCTCGATATCGCATTAATTGAGCACCAGATAGATATCGCAGTTCATTCCATGAAGGATGTTCCTACACAATTGCCCGTTGGCATTCGACAGGCAGCCGTACTTGAACGGGGACCTGTTAGTGATCTCCTGGTTTTTAAACAAGCTGGAGACTTTTTAAACAAGGATAACTACTACGCAAATATTGCCACCAGCAGTATCCGGCGGAAAGCGCAATGGCTTCATAAATATCCTCATCATACTATCCATAATTTAAGAGGAAACGTAAATACCAGGCTGAAGAAATTGGCTGTTGAAAACTGGGACGCCGCGATCTTTGCCCAGGCAGGTATTGAGCGTATAAACCTTCGTCCGGAGAACAGTGTTGTTATAGACTGGATGTTACCTGCGCCTGCACAGGGTGCCATCATTGTTGTTTGTAGAACGGACGATGAGCACAGTTTTAAATCATGTGAACTTTTTAATGATCTCAATACTGCTCTTTGCACCAAGATAGAAAGAGATTTTTTAAGAACATTGCTTGGTGGCTGCTCCACCCCCATAAGTGCGCTGGCGGAAATAGTAAGTAATGAACTGCATTTCAAAGGCAATATTCTTTCGCCGGATGGCAAGGAAAAAGTAGAGATAGAAAAAATAACTTCCTTAGATAATGCCGCACTCACGGGTGTTGAGGCAGCACAGGAACTGTTAATCAACGGTGGTCAGCAAATTGCAGACAATATACAATATGCCTGAAAAACAGGTTAGAATATTAAGTACCCGGCCACTGGAACAATCCCTCATAGCTAAGGCCGGAGAGGCCAGTATAGCGATAGATGTCGTTTCATTTATAAGGACCGAAGCTACCTCTACCAATTCCGTAAAGCAGGGAGTTTCAGATATCGTCAAGTTGCCGGCAACCGTAGTTTTCACTAGTATGAATGCAGCTGAAGCAGTTGCCAGCGAGCTCCAGGGTGTGTCTCCCGAATGGCATATTTACTGTCTTGGCACCGCTACAAAACACATTGTCAAACATCATTTTCCGCTTGCCCGAATTTCAGGCGAAGCGGCAAACGCTTCCTCACTCGCTGATGAAATAGTAAAAGATAATGTCCGGGAAATTACATTTTTTTGTGGCGACCAAAGAAGAGATGAACTGCCTGGGAAATTAGCAGCTGAAAATATCATTGTGCAGGAAATTGAAGTGTATAAAACCATTCCAACGCCCGTAAAGGTTGATAGTGATTATGATGGAATAATCTTTTTTAGTCCCAGTGCAGTAGAAAGTTTTTTTTCAATGAATGATGTTCCGTCCAGCACCGTGCTGTTTGCGATTGGTAGTACTACAGCAGATTGTATCCATCTGCATAGCCTCAATAAAGTTGTAGAAAGCGATCAACCAGGCAAACAATACCTGGTGGAGAAAACCATTAAATATTTCGATAAATCAAACCATACTAATGAGCACACTTAAAAATGACCTGTTATTAAAAGCGCTACGCGGTGACACCGTTGAACGCCCACCGGTATGGATGATGCGGCAGGCGGGACGGTACCTGCCAGATTATTTAAAATTAAAGGAAAAATATTCTTTTTTTGAACGCTGCCAGAATCCAGCGCTTGCCACAGAAATTACCATTCAGCCAATAGAACAGGTAGGTGTAGACGCTGCTATTATCTTTTCAGATATTCTGGTAGTTCCTCAGGCGATGGGCATGGAAGTTCAAATGATAGAAGGCAAGGGCCCGCTGCTTCCGGAACCAATAAAACAGGTAGCAGATCTGGATAAGTTACGCGTTCCCGATGTTGATGAAACATTGGGTTACGTGTTTGATGCTTTATCACTTACTAAAAAAACACTGGCGGGCCGGGTACCATTAATTGGATTCGCCGGGGCACCCTGGACGCTACTTTGTTATATGGTTCAGGGCAAAGGCTCAAAAACTTTTGATGAGGCAAAGGCGTTTTGTTTTACACAGCCTGAAACCGCGCATCGGTTGCTTCAAATGCTTACAGACACTACCATTGCTTACCTCAAAGGACAGGCTAAAGCCGGTGCAGATGTTGTTCAGGTATTTGATTCCTGGGGTGGATTGTTGAGCCCAAAAGATTTTGAAGAATTCTCGCTTCAATATATCAGGCAGATAATCAAAGCACTGAAAGATGATTGCCTCACGATCATTTTTGCCAAAGGGGCATGGTTTGCGCTGGAAGGCATGAGCGCCACAGGTGCTAACGGTTTGGGAGTAGACTGGTGCATCGAGCCAAAACTTGCCCGTTCCTTTGCCGGTAAAAACGTAACGCTCCAGGGAAATTTTGACCCGGCGCGGTTACTGGGATCAGTTAGTTCTATCCGGCAATCTGTTAAAGAAATGATCGATGCTTTCGGCAGCCAAAGGTATATTGCCAACCTCGGCCATGGGATTTTACCAAATGTGCCGGTCGATCATGCAAGAGCGTTCGTAGATGCTGTTAAGGAATATGCATCGGTTAAAAGCTGATCTGGAACATAAATTAACAGATATGAATATACAAGAGTCTTTCTCAGATTATATCATTTCGCTGCAAAAGGTGATCTGTGATGCCCTGGAAAAACTGGATGGCAAAGCAGCATTTGCAGAAGACAGATGGGAAAGACCTGAGGGTGGCGGTGGTATTTCAAGGATCATCACCGACGGAGCTGTTTTTGAAAAGGGAGGAGTGAATATTTCGATGGTTTATGGAAAATTACCGGAAATTATGCAGCAGGCTTTTTCGGTAAAAGAGAGTAACTTCTTTGCCTGCGGGTTGTCTCTTGTAATTCATCCTGTAAATCCGTTTGTACCAACGGTACATGCCAACTGGCGGTATTTTGAAATGTACGACCAGGGCGGCACTATGATTGACAGTTGGTTCGGTGGTGGATCGGATCTCACCCCTTATTATATCTTTGAGGAAGATGGCCGGCATTTTCATACTACGTTGAAAAACACGCTGGATGGTTTTGATGAGGGGTTATACCCCAAATACAAACAACAATGTGACGAATATTTTATCAATAAACACCGTAATAACGAGGCAAGGGGCATTGGGGGAATATTTTATGACTACCTCCGTCCAAAAAGTGATGAGGAGGCGGAAAAACTATTGGCCATGCAGCAGGCCAATGGAAACTCCTTCCTCCAGGC
>JBBPYM010000434.1:0-5821 GCA_038199905.1 Chitinophagales bacterium
CTACTTCAGAATCCGCAGAACCTGGGTATGTTGACCGCAAGGTTTGTAGCAAAGGGGAGAGGCTATGATCCTAAAACGGCCAATGCTACAATTACAGGCATCATACAATCTGCCATCTTTAAAAAATATAATTATAAAGACCTCAACTTAACAGCAAGTATCGCAAACCAGGATCTTAAGGCCAAAGCATCCATACATGACCCCAACATTGATTTTACAATTGACGCGAGTGGCAACATGAAAGGGAAATACCCGTCTATTGTATTGACTGCTAATATCGACAGTATTAAAACTTTACCTCTAAACCTCACAACTGATACTATAATTTACCGAGGGCAGATGACTGCCAACTTCCCGGTAACCGATCCGGATAATCTTGAAGGTGACCTGCTGGTGCTAAAAACATTACTCGTTAAAAATGACCAGCGCATTGAACTGGATACTCTTCAACTGTCTTCAGGTTCAAATGACAGCGGTCATTATCTTAGCTTAAGTGCCGATGCAATAAATTTGAGGTTGCAGGGAGATTACAAGCTTACGCAACTCGGTTCAGTTTTCCAGCAAGCCATCCAACCCTATTTCGCAATAATGTCTGATAGCATAAAAGCGGTAAAAACTGACCCTTACAATTTTACTTTTGCAGGTAATATCATAAACAAGCCTATCATCAAAACTTTTCTGCCAGACCTGGAAAGATTGGAAACGGTAAATTTTGATGGCCGATTTAATAGTAATGGCGTCTGGGCAATGAACCTGATTGCACCCGCGGTTATTTACGGTGACAATAATGTGCAGAATTTAAAGCTGGGCGCCGTTACCAAGGATAACGCGATTGTGATTACTACTCTGGTGCAGCAGGTTACCAGTGGCAAAAGCATCGCTTTATACAATACTTCTTTAAATGCTAGCATTGCCAATAATTCGGTTGACTTTGCCTTAAACATACAGGACAAAACATCGAGAAATAAGTATCGCCTGAGTGCATTATTTAAACAACCAGCACCTGGCGATTATACATTTTCACTAAAGCCACAGGACCTGCTGTTAAATTATGATGAATGGTCTGTACCGGGTGATAACCTTATCTCGATCCTTAAAAAAGATATAAATGCACGCAACTTTGTGGTGAGCCGCAATAACCAGCAGCTAAGCATCAATAGTCTCTCACAGGAAACGAATGCACCCATGGAAGTTAAATTCGCAAACTTTAAAGTGGCCACACTGGCAAACTTTGTGGTTTCTGATTCCTTACCAGTCGATGGTACGTTAAATGGAAAAGTATTGCTGAATAATCTTACCAGTCAACCAACGTTCACCAGTGACCTGGTGGTTTCTGACGTTAGTGTAAAAAAAGACACCATTGGTAATATTAACGTGACGGTGAATAATACAGTTGCGAATACGTTCGCCGCCGATGTGAAAATTAATGGTCATGGCAACGATGTGCAACTGGCAGGTAATTATTATGTGAGACCGAATGATAGCAGCAGCTTTGACATGAACCTGGATATCCGGCAGATTTTAATAAACACCATTGAAGGCGCGACAATGGGGGCCATCAAGAACTCTTCAGGAATGATCACCGGTAAATTTGCGGTAAACGGCACGCCAAAAACTCCTTCGGTAAATGGTAACCTGGATTTTAAAAACGCGGCTTTTAATCTTTCTATGTTGAACAGTTATTTCCAGATAGATAATGAGAGTATCAAAGTAACCGATGATGGCGTGAAATTCGACACATTTACCATAAAGGATTCATCCAATAATACAGCAATCCTGGATGGCATGCTTTATTACAACCCGGGATATACAGATTACAGGTTTGATCTATCATTGAAGGCGAAGAATTTTCGCGCGCTTAATACCACCAAAAGAGATAACAAGGTTTATTATGGCCAGTTGTTCTTCGACAGTAATCTGAAAATCAAAGGAACGCAGATAAAACCAGTTGTTGACGGTTCTCTGACAATCAATGACCAGACAAAACTGACCGTTGTGCTTCCACAAAAGGAGCCAGGGCTTGAAGCAAGAGAAGGCATTGTTGAATTCGTTGATATGGATGCAAAGCCTAATGATTCCCTGTTCATGGCCAAATACGATTCCATAAATAAGTCAGATGTGATGGGTCTGGATATCTCGATCAATATTAATATTGATAAAAATGCGGAATTTAACCTGGTTGTTGATGAGGGAAACGGAGATTTCTTGATGGTGAAGGGGGAGGCTGCACTTAGCGGAGGCATAGATCCGAGTGGCAAGATTACGCTGGCGGGCTCTTATCAACTCGACGAAGGCGCCTACGAGCTGTCTTTTAACTTTCTTCATCGCCGATTTGATATTCAGAAAGGAAGTACGATCGTATGGACCGGCGAGCCTACGAGAGCCAACATTGATATAACGGCTGTTTATGTGGCCAATGCGGCACCCCTTGACCTGGTTGATCAGCAACTTACAAACCAGGCGGAAAAGCCTTATTATCGTCAAAAGCTCCCCTTTGAAGTGAACTTGAAAATGAAGGGTGAACTGCTAAAACCAGAACTGAGCTTCGACATAATCTTGCCGTCTGACCAAAATTATAGTATTGATAAGAGCCGAATACTGGTAATAGCTAATAAGCTTGCCCTTGTAAGACAGGAGCCTTCAGAATTAAACAAGCAGGTGTTTGCCCTGTTGCTGCTGGGAAGGTTCGTTACAGAAAATCCTTTTGCAAGCAGCGGTGATGGTTTTTCAGCGGAAGGTTTCGCAAGGCAGAGTGTAAGCCAGCTATTGTCAGAGCAACTCAATAACCTGGCTTCAGACCTGGTAAAAGGTGTAGACATTAATTTTGACCTTGAATCTACAACTGATGATTATACTACTGGTGAGCGTGCAACGCGAACCGATCTTAATGTTGCGCTATCCAAAAGGTTATTAAATGACCGGTTAACAGTAACCATCGGAAGTAATTTCGAACTGGAGAATTCAAATGCCAACGCACCAGGAGCAAAACAAAAAACCAATAACCTGGCTGGTAACGTTTCTGTTGATTACAAGCTTAGCAAAGACGGCCGTTACTCACTACGAGCCTATCGCAAAAATGAATATGAAGGAGTGCTGGAAGGATATATTATTGAAACAGGAGTTGGCTTTGTGCTCAGCGTGGACTATAATAAATTCAGGCAATTATTTCTATCGCAGAAACAACGCAAAGAGAAAAGAAGTATAAGGCAGCAGATGAGAAAAGAAGCGGCTGATGAAAAGAAAAACGATATTAAAACCACGAATGAAAATACCAATGACTAAAAAGGCAGGCTTTCACAAGATATTATTTTATGCTATTACCTGCTCTATGTTGCTGGGATCATGGGCCTGTAGTAATACCCGCTACCTTCCCGCAGGAGAAGCGTTATATGTTGGTCCGGAAGTAAAGTTGAATGGGCCTAAGCTTAAAAAAAAGCAACGCAAGGCATTGAAAAGCGAGATGCTGGCACTGGCAAGGCCGAAGCCAAATAGTGCCATACTTGGCCTACGTATAAAATTGTATGCTTATAACATTGCAGGTAATCCTAAAAAGAAAAATTCTCCGGCCGCATGGTTAAAAAGAAAGTTTGGCGAACCACCTGTCCTGTTAAGTGATGTAAACCTCGATAAAAATGTTCAGATACTTGATAATAATCTCGAGAACAAAGGTTTTTTCCAGGTAGATGTGAAAGGCGATACTGTTGTGAAGAAGATGCGTGCTACAGCATTGTATTCAATCCAGACTAATGAACAGTATACCATCAACCAGGTGAAATTTCAGGCTGATAGCACTGAACTTACAGCAGCAATTGATACGATAAGACAATACTCTTTTCTTAAACCCGGCAAACCTTTTAACCTAGAGGTAATAAAGGCTGAAAGACTTAGAATAGATGGTTACCTGAAAGAGAATGGTTTCTACTATTTTAATCCAGACTACCTGATTATTAGAACGGACAGCACGGTAGGAAATCACCAGGTAAACCTGTATGTAGATGTAAAGGGTGGAACACCAAAAGATGGGAAAAAAATATTTACCATTAAGGACGTTTTTGTATTTACACAGTACAGCCTTAGCGCTGGTGGTTCTGACACCAATAAGACTAACGCAAAGTTTTATAAGGGATATTATGTTGTTGACAAACGACAGGTTTACACACCCCGCCTCTTCGAACAGGCATTACAGTTTAGTCCCGGTGATGTGTACAACAGAACTGATCATAATCTTTCGCTCAATCGCCTCATCAATCTTAACCTCTTCAAATTTGTAAAAAACAGGTTTGAAGAAGTGCCTGGTGATTCTGCGAGATTGAACACATTTTATTATCTTACCCCATTGCCAAGACAATCTCTTCGATTTGAAGTAAATGGCAGCACAAAATCCAATAACCTTACCGGGTCGCAATTAACGGTAGCCTGGCGGAACAGGAATTTTTTTAGAGGTGGTGAACTGCTTACGATCAGTGCTACCGGCGGTTTTGAAGTGCAGTATAGCGGACAGTACAAGGGTTATAATACGTACCGCGGCGGTTTGGAGGCCACACTAACTTACCCGAGGTTCCTGATCCCGTTTTTTAGTGTAAACACAAGAAGTGGGTTTGTGCCTAAAACAAATATCCTGCTTGCTTATGATGCGTTGAATAAAAACAAATTATATACGCTTAATTCTTTCCGGGGTTCCTTTGGTTATGCCTGGAAGGAGAGCCCTCAAAAGGAACACCAGTTTAACCCCATTGCCATCAACTATGTTCAGCCCTGGAACGTTACGCCGGAATATGTTGACAGTATTGCAAAATACGAGTCGCTTAAAAGGAGTATCGACAAGCAGTTTATCATCGGCTCCAACTATAATTATAATTATAACCAGCTAGTGGGCACTCAGCCCGCCAATGGAATTTACTTTAATGGAAACGTGGATCTCTCCGGCAATACCATCGGCTTGATTTCAGGAGCAAATTATAAAACAGGCGATTCAGTAAAGTTGCTGGGGGCAAGATTTGCACAGTATGTAAAAGTAGAATCTGATTTCAGGTACTATAAAAAACTGGGGTCGAATTCTGTCTGGGCCAACAGGGCAATTGTAGGCATTGGCTATCCATACGGCAATTCTGAATACATCCCGTTTATTAAACAGTTTTTTATCGGCGGTAATAATAGTATTCGCGCTTTCAGAAGCCGTGCATTAGGGCCGGGGAGTTACAAGCCGGAAATAAGAGATGTAAATGATAAAAGATCTTTTGTTGCCGAACAGTCTGGTGACATTAAGCTTGAATTAAATACCGAGATAAGACACAAATTATTCAGCATCGTTCAGGGTGCTGCATTCATCGATGCTGGTAACATCTGGCTCTATAATGAGGATGTTTCTAAACCAGGCTCAAAATTTTCTAAAAACTTTGTGAAAGAAATAGCTGTTGGCGGCGGAATCGGGTTGCGGTTTGATGTCACCATCCTTGTGCTAAGGCTTGATCTCGCAATGCCCTTGAGAGTGCCTTACCTGCCAGAAGGAGAAAGATGGGTGATTAATAAGATAAAATTTGGAGACGATGCATGGAGAAAACAGAACCTGATATTCAACCTTGCTATTGGTTATCCTTTTTAATAGTACAGAGGTATGTAGTAGTGGTGATTATATAAAATAAATTGCCCGCGTGTTTCAAAAATAAGGTGGATAGTCTGTGGAAGAGCTAACAGCTTTTCCTGGGTTCCATGTCGCACATAACTAAATCCAGACAATATTGCCGGGGAAATAATTCATCGCCAGACCCTAATAGCGATAAATATTTAGGCAGCAGCAAAGAGTGTTTTTGTTCAAGGTGAG
>JBBPYM010000435.1:0-3921 GCA_038199905.1 Chitinophagales bacterium
AAAGTCCGACAAGACAGATACCAAACCAGCCCCGGATTTACTCAGCAACCACTTATTAATGTTACCCTGTTTTAATAATCCCTTGATGTTTATTGATCCCCGGTCTTTTAGTATGTCAAGTACCTTATCAGTACCTTCATCCACAAAAGAATCAGGACCAACCTGAATACCGATCGTTTTATTCATGTTATTTAATTCTTTCCTTATCATTACTGCTTGTTAGCAGCAGATAAGATTCTTCCTTAACTTAACACTAAGCATTATTTTTTATCGCTTCCCTAATTGCCTTACCGGCGGCATCAATATCTGCTAAGTTCATTTCAGCGTATTTGCGTGACAAAATAACTCCATGTGCACCACCCTTATAAGCGGCAGTTGTCGACAAGTAAGCATCCTCCGGTGAACCTTTGCGGCTGGTGGCCTTAGTTGGAATGCCGATGTCGATACCGGGCAGGATAAGGCATTTCCCTTTTACTCCTTCCAAGGCACGTTGTGTTTCCCTAAAGACATAATCAGGAGAAAGACCGGCAGTAGGAAGTTGGTCGAGCGAGGCTTCATTGCCATAATTAAGAAGATGGTTATTAAAGCGCATCAATTCTTCCTTGGGCACATCCCGAAAAATAGTGGAGCCGATATTATTAATGAAGCTTGCGTAACGTTCCCCACCGCAGATATTATATGCTACCACTTTAAGGAAGTCTGCTTTCTGGGCAAGCTCTTCATAGCTGCGGGTAGCCCTGTAAAAGGGATTAAACGAATTAACATGTTCTATATGAAAACCTACCTGCAGGTTTTTGTTGACGCCTTTAACGGTATTGCATACCTGTTCTAGCACCTGATGCTTGCCAAGATCAAAAAGCTTGTCCCATGGATAATTTCCGGGTATTCAAGAAGCAGACGGTTAAACTCAACGTAGTAGCCTTCGCTGGGACGCTGTCCTTTTACCGAAGCCTGTACAAACTTATCTGGTTTCAGATAACCGTGGCGTAATTACCGCCGTGAAAAGTCTTTTCGTCGGACTCCTGAGACCCATGATCAGGAAACGGTTGACCTGGTATTTGCCTCCCTGCCAGCCCTCGTCCATGAGTGAAAGTAGTCAGGAAAACGTGTTAAATGAACCCCTTTTTTGCATAATGTCCAATACCTTTTCAACACCCTCATCTACAAACGACACTGCACGATCTGGATACCGTGCATCATTTCTTTGGGGGGGCTGTTTAGTGGAAAACGCACTCAAAGGAGAAATACCTGCCACAGAACCTGCAGCAGCAAAAGCCGTTAGTGCAGCGCTATGTTTAATAAAGCCACGACGCGATTTTTGATGGTCGGCTAAAGACGTTTTTATGCTGTCATGTAATCCTTCATACCGAGGGATTGAAGGGTGGTGTAAGCACGTCCGGTTCTTACAAGATCAAACCATCGCTGACCCTCTAAAAAAAGTTCAAATCTACGTTCAAGATATATTTTCTCGCGGGCATCAGATTGGGTTAATCCGCTATAGGCATGCAAACCTGCTCTTGAATGCATCAGGTTTAATGAGTTAATGCTTCATTTGTTTTACGTTTTCATTTTTACAACTATATAGGGCGTTTCTTTATTTAAATCAGGAAAGATTCTGCCATTGCCTTTATCGTCCATGATCTCTATAAGGTACATGAAATCCCATTTGGGGTTGATTTGATTTGCTGGCACAATAACCTGGTAAGTGTCTTTTTCTCCATTAGAAATCATTGGCAGCGTTTGGTATTCGTGTTCCTGGACAACGCTGCGGTAGCGAAGCCGAACCCATTTTACCCCTGACACTGAACGCACTGTAACCTTTATGGTAAGGGGATTGTCAACGGCGGCACCGGAAACAGGTTCGTGACTAACATTAATTAATTTTTCAACATCCACATTAGTTTCAACTTTATAGCGAGGGGCTTGCTTAACGGGACCAGTGGGATTAAAAGACTTTCTTTTTTGTTCAAGACTTACCAGCCCTTTTTCTAAGGAAACAAGTTCATCTTTCCAGTGACCGCAAACATCTGCCACGCAAACACCCATCATTAAGTTATCTGCATAAACATCTCCAGCAGCAGATACGATTTGTTGCCACGCCTGAATGGCACTTTGTTCATATGTAATTGCATCATTCAATGCAGCCAGGTCGTTAGTTTGTTCGAAGAGGTTATAGCTTACCGCCGCCGGGATACGTCTTGAATGATAAAGAGCCAGGTTGGATAAGATTTTAAGGTCAACGATTGTTGAATTGAATTCTTTATTCCTTTTATTGTCAATAGCTTTTTCAGCTTGATCAATTAACTGATTGATATCAGTAGCAGTTTTTTGAAACCATAAGCTGTTTGCTGAGGGACGGATCTTAGCAGTCTCCCCACCTTCCAACAGTAGTTTGGCTTCTTCATCGAAATTACAAAACTGCTGCAGGTCTGTAAGCCGCGCTTTTGCAAAAGTAGGAAGATCACCAAGGTGTTGTTTTTCGGCCCATCCTCTTGTTGTAGGAAAGAGGCTGTAAGGATAAGAAGAAGAAATAATACGGGGTAAAACCCAACTGGCTTTATGAAGTGCACTTTCAACAAATGGTGCAGCCTGTTTGCCAAACCTATGTTCAAATTCTTTTTTCCACACCAGGGGAGATGTTTGAGGATTGTAACCTATTCGGCCAAAAGTCTGGAAGAAATGCCAATATTTTTCAAACTCATAATCATAATAACGATGAGTTGGTTTTAACAAATCAAAGGGCCTTGCATCGTGTGGCTGAGCCTCCATTTTAGTAGCAAGGGGTTCGTTTACTTCAAAACCATCACCATCATATAAGTGTGTACTTTCTGAAAAGCGCCGTACATATTCAGGATCACCCCATAAAAGTATCCGGGAAGTGCCTCCGTTCCAAAGCCGCCAAAGCATTTTATATTTTTGCGGATAACGCAACATATCGCTGTAACTATGCCTGCGGGCACTCTTTTCAGGATTGATGATGGTAGGATGAAATGGCAATCCCATTTGTTCCATCCAGTATTTTGTAGTAATTCTGAAAGGTACCCCTATGTCCAGGGCACTTTGAATCACCGACTCCGGTAACTCTTTAGCTCGCAAATCAAGATGGAGGTTAGGTACCGTTGTTTTTAACATCTTAAATACATCTGCCCAGAAACTTTCCTGCTCGTCTTCCTTTAAACCAGATTCGTTATGCATTCTAAACTGAATAGCGTCGAGATCAGGAACCATTTTAACAAATTTAGCAAGCGCTGTTTTATTGTAGCTGATGAGATTATCAGCATTTACCCCCCATACAAGGCCGGAAACAGGTTTATGAGGAGAATTTTTTGTACCCGGAATACCACCACCCTGAACACCACCCCTGTAAATGTGGTCCCAAATTCCTGCCGTGAAGCGAATGCCGCGCTCATGACACATGTCAATTAAACGATTAATGGCTTTGAGGTTGCGTTGTTGTTCCGAAACGGAAAGACCAACCATCCGGACGTCGGGATATCCTTCCACATCAAAAAAATAAGGATAACAGGGAGCCAGGAAGCCACCATTCTCATAACCGAAAATCAGCACCAGCGAGTTGAACCTGTTCTTAGCCATCACATCAAGGTATCTGGCCCAGTAAGCCTGATCGTAAAACCTGCTTTCCCAATAAGCCCGGTTCATTGTATAAATAGAAACTGCACGTTCCCTTACATCCGGTTTTTCTGTAATTTCTTCCACCTCACTCATAGGTGCTTTCGAATCAGTACTCCAGCTAACACGGTCTGCTACATCTAAAAGACCCAGCTTCTTCAGTAGTTGACTTTTTTTAATAGTTATATTTGCTGAATTCAGCTAACTATGAAAAAATGAAGACACTCATTTTATTTTTAATTGTTATTACCGCAGTAACACTGCGGTCCCAATCACAAAATGTAATCCTAC
>JBBPYM010000436.1:0-6574 GCA_038199905.1 Chitinophagales bacterium
GTCATAAACAATCTGTGCACCTGCTTCACTGTAATCCTTATCATGATAATGAGCAGCTTCTCCTGCATTATGTTCTATTACAACCTGGTGGCCATTACTAACTAACACCCCCACTGCATCAGGAGTTAACGCAATCCGGTTTTCCTGGAAAGCGGTTTCCTTTGGGATTCCAATATGCAACTGCTCCCCTTTGGGTTTCACATCCAGGGTTTCTTCTAACGTTTCATAAGTGAAGGAAGTGCTTATCAGAGGTTTTATTTGAGGCATGTTGTTGGATTTACAGGTACCCTTGTTTGTTAGTATTGGTAATTCAGATTGTTGTTGTCAGATTTGACTTATGTATTGTTAACCTTCAATATTAGCGGTGTTAATAGCAATCCAGTATGTTTTCTCATCAATAGTAGGTTTTTTTTGCGCTGCCGGCCGGCAATTTCCCGTCCTGCCAAATATAATCATTTATCTCCTACCCTGAAGGTCCGGGTCCCCTCATTAATTACATTTAAATAAACATGTATAGTGTCATCAGGAAAAATACCAAGGGCTCTTTCCGGCCATTCTACAAGGCAAATATTTCCCGAGTATAAACAGTCTTCCACTCCTGCCCGAACTACCTCTTCTTCATCTTTCAAACGGTAAAGATCGATATGAAAGATACTGCCTTCGCTGCTATTATACTCGTTTATGATAGAATATGTCGGACTTCCAACGATATCCGTAATTTGTTTCTCCTGGCAAAGGGCATGGATAAAAGTTGTTTTACCTGTTCCCATCTCGCCATGAAAAGCGATCACTTTTCTCGAACCTGCGGCTTTCCAGCATTCCTTCGCGGCCGCCTCAATATCTTTCAACGTAAAAGTCTTTTCCATCATGCAAAGATAAGCAGCGAGTGCCCTATTGAATTAAGGATCATTAAGCGAAGCAAACTTCTGATGCCTGGTTCTTTCAGCGCTATTGATCATCAACTTGCAACAATGTGTACATAATACTGCGCCTAAAGCACGCCCTGCAGAAATGCGTGTTGTAACTTTGTATCTCTGAATTAACAAGTTTAAAAGCAGGATCTATGGAAACAGTAAATTGGAAAGTGGAAGGAATGACTTGTTCCAATTGTGCCTTATCTATATCTAAATACCTCCAACAGCAGGGCTTAAAAAACGTAAAAGTAAATCCCATAGATGGCGATGTTAGCTTCGACACAATAAATGAAGAGAAAAGAGAAGAGAAAATTGCTAAAGGTATAGAAAGCCTTGGTTACAAGGTGCTCACTAGCGCAAATGCCTCTGCAGCAACCAACCAAAAGCTGGTTAATAAGTTTCTCAGGTATTTTCTTATCTGTTTGCCTTTTACACTTGTGCTGATGTTGCACATGGCACATAAATGGATCCATATTACGTGGCTCATGAATCCCTGGGTGCAACTCGTTTTATGCTTGCCTGTTTATATTACCGGGATGTATTTTTTTGGAAGAAGTGCAGTAAAAAGTCTGGCCAACGGATTTCCAAATATGAATGTGCTGGTAGCTTTGGGAGCAACAGCCGCATTTGTGTATAGTTTGATGGGCACTTTTTTACAACTTGGAGAAGATTATTTGTTTTACGAAACAACTGCCACGATAATCACATTGGTGTTTCTTGGCAATTATATGGAAGATGCTGCCGTGCATTCCACGCAACGGGCGTTGAACCATTTAGCTAAATCACAAAGGGTGATGGCTAACATGATTGCTTTTGATGATGAACACCAGGAAGTAGTTTTTCCTGTGGAGAACACGCAGTTAAAACCCGGCGATCTCGTGCTCATTAGATCGGGAGAGCAGGTGCCTGCCGACAGCAAAATTTTATGGGGCGATGCAACCGTAAACGAATCCATCATCACGGGGGAAAGCATGCCGGTTGACAAACATGCGAAAGAAAATCTAATCGGTGGAAGTGTTATTGCTAATGGCACCGTAAGGGCACAGGTAACCGCAGCTGCTAAAGATTCTGTTCTTGCTAATATCCTTCAACTCGTTAAAAAAGCACAGGGAGACAAACCTCCGGTGCAATTACTGGCAGATAAGATCAGTGGAATCTTTGTACCCGCCGTGTTGATAATTGCGGTGTTAACATTTGTAGCTAATTACTTCATCATGCACGATTTTACCATCGCCCTTATGCGCAGTATCGCCGTACTCGTAATAGCTTGTCCATGCGCAATGGGGTTGGCAACGCCGGCCGCCATCGCAGTGGGCTTAGGCAGGGCCGCCAGGAATGGCATACTCTTTAGAAATGCCAAAAGTCTCGAGGCGTTTAAAGAGATCAAACAGGTTGTATTTGACAAAACAGGCACATTAACAACAGGCAATTTCCAGGTACTGAATTTTGAATTTCATTCAGGAAGCGAAGATGAATTTAAACGCCTTGTGTACTCTCTTGAAAAATTTTCCAATCACCCAATTGCTAAATCAATCAGCAAAGAATGGAAAACAAAAATGCCCATCTCCTGGGTAAGAATTGAAGAAATAAATGGGCTGGGAATGAAGGGAGAAACAAAAGATGGCGATGTATATTTAGTGGGCTCTAACAAGATTAGTACAAAACTAACCCAGCAGGATAGTCACAGTATCTACGTCTCAAAAAACAATGAATTGTCGGGTTGGATCGATGTCAGCGACGAACTAAGACCCGAAGCCTTAAACGTGATAGCATACCTGAAGAGCAAAAATGTAAAAACATTTTTATTAAGCGGAGATCGATTGGACAAATGTTTATCGATCGGCAAACAGCTTGGGATAGACGAAGTTCTTGCAGAACAAACACCACACCAAAAATTGGAAACTATCACGAAGCTAACTGCGAAAGCGCCTACGGCCATGATTGGAGACGGAATAAATGACGCGCCCGCAATGGCAAAAGCTACGATCGGCATTTCATTAAGTGAAGCATCACAGGTAGCTATGCAAACCGCCGATGTTGTGCTTATGAATCACGGGTTAAAAAACCTACCTACTTCACTCGGGCTGGGAAAACATACCTTTATCACGATAAAACAAAACCTATTCTGGGCTTTTGCTTATAATATCGTTGCTATTCCGGTAGCGGCACTTGGCTTGCTTACGCCGGGAGTCGCCGCGCTGGTGATGGGATTAAGTGACGTTGTTCTGGCAGTAAACTCTGTCAGGCTCTTTGTTAAGAAAGTAGTGTAACAGGGTTACCATTTAACTGAGTTTTAAATCTAATGGCTTCCATTCATTCGATACTAAAAAGTTACTGGGGTCATGAGTTCTTCAGGCCGCTGCAGGAAGATATAATCAATGCTGTGCTTGATGGCAAAGATGTATTGGCGCTGCTACCAACAGGGGGGGGCAAATCTGTTTGCTTCCAGGTGCCTGCAATAAAAACGGTTGGGTTGTGCCTGGTAGTGAGTCCGCTGATTGCCTTGATGAAAGACCAGGTGGAGCATCTTCGTAAAAAGGGCATTACAGCATTTGCAATTTTCTCCGGCATGACCAGGAAAGAAGTCATTCACACGCTTCAAACAGCATCTGCCAGCAACTGCAAATTTCTGTACGTATCACCGGAAAGACTGGAAACCAGGCTATTCCTTGAGTACCTTCCTGCGCTTGATATTAACTTGCTGGCGGTTGACGAAGCCCATTGTATTTCTCAATGGGGATATGACTTCAGGCCAACTTATCTTCGCATCGCCGCGCTGAGGGACCAACTTCCAGGAGTGCCTGTGATTGCATTAACAGCATCCGCCACTCCCATTGTTCAACAGGATATTTGCGATAAGCTGCATTTTAAAACACACATGATTTTCCAGCAGTCTTTTGAGCGGCCAAATTTATCCTATAGCGCATTTAAAGTAGATGCCAAAATAACTAAACTGGTAGAAATTTTAACGAAGGTGCCTGGCAGCAGTATTGTTTACTGCAAGAGCAGGAAAAGAACGCGTGAAATTTCGGACCAACTTAAAACATACAACATAGACGCCGACTTTTATCATGCCGGTTTACAGTCGGAAGAGAGGACACAAAAACAGGAAAACTGGATTAAAGATAAAACGCGCACCATTGTAAGCACCAATGCGTTTGGGATGGGCATCGATAAGGCCGAAGTAAGGACAGTTGTACATGTTGATGCTCCAGACTGCCTGGAGAATTATTACCAGGAGGCGGGTCGCGCAGGGAGGGATGGGAAAAAATCCTATGCTGTTTTGTTGTACCAGGAAAAAGATCTGGACGACCTAAGACAACAGGTGGTTCTGCGCTTTCCTCCGTTAAAAGATATCAGGATAACATACCAGGCAATCATGAATTACCTGCAAATACCAACTGGTTTGGGCGAGGGCAATTACTATGATTTCCCATTAGCAGACTTTCTGCACAAATTTCAACTTCCCTCACATCTTGTTATCAACACGCTGAAGACACTGGAACATGAAAACCTTATAACCTTTAATGAACAAATCTTTCTTTCGTCAAAAGTGATGTTTACCTGCGACAAGAATATCTTATATGATTTTGAAACTGCTAACCCCACACTTGAGCCTTTAATCAAAACCTTGCTTCGCTCCTATGAAGGAGTTTTTGACCAACAGGTTAATATCAATGAAAAGTCGATGGCCTACCTGCTGCGTATGGACATTACAAAAGTGACACAATATTTGCAACAGCTTCATACATTTGGCATCATAGTTTATACGCAGCAAAAAAACACACCGCAGTTATACTTTATCCAAAGCAGGGTTAAAGCCGAGGACCTGCGCATTGATATGGTGCATTTTAATAAACGAAAGCAACATTATAAACAAAGGGTAGAAGCTCTTATTACATATATAAAAAGCCCTGTATGCCGGAGCCAGCAAACAGGTAACTATTTTGGTGATGACGATATGAAGGCCTGCGGTATCTGCGACAACTGCCTGAAAAAACAAAGTGTAGTTATTACTGCCGATGAATTCTCAACCATTGAAAATGGGATACTGCTTGCCGTTACAGAGCCTGTTCACTCACAGGCTTTATTAAATACTTTACCCGGCGTAACGAAAGCGAAAATTTGGCAGGTGATCGAATTTCTTCAATCCGAAAAAAAAATTGAAGTCAATGAATCAGGAATGATTAGCAGGTCGCAGCGTTGAAATTAACAGGTTATGCTAATTGCAGACCAATATTTCAATACCTTTTTCTGCTTCTGCCGCCAAGTCCAAGAGCACCGAGGAGGCTCCTGGTGATAATGCCCGCAGCAGTTCTACCCACCTGCCTCACCGCCGAATTATCCATAAACTGCTCTAATACTGACTTCTCTGCCTTTCTGGACCGCGTTGGTGTTGGCGTTTCAGCAGAATTTTCCGCTGCCTCGGCAAGTTTATCATTCAGTATTTCATAGGCGCTTTCGCTATCAATCACCTGATTGTATTTCGCCACAAGTTTTGATCTTGATATGATAGAATCAATTTCAGATGCCGTAAGTATATCCATCCGGCTTTTTGGTGAACATAGTAATACGTGCGCCAATGGGGTGGGTATACCTTTTTCATTAAGGAAAGTAACCATTGCCTCACCGATACCCATTTGCGTGATCAATTCATCAGTTTTGTAATATGCCGAATCAGGATAGTTTTCGGCTGTTTGCTTTATTACTTTCCTGTCAGCCGCGGTAAAGGCTCTCAGGGCGTGCTGAATCTTCATACCTAGCTGACCTAATACACCGTCGGGTACGTCCATCGGGTTCTGGGTGATGAAAAATATCCCGATACCTTTTGATCTTATCAATTTAATAACTGTTTCTATTTGTTGTAAAAGCGCGCTGCTGGCTTCCTGGAACACGAGGTGTGCCTCATCTATAAACAGCACCAGCTTGGGTTTGTCCAGGTCACCTTCTTCGGGGCTACTGGCATAGAGTTCTGCAAGCAACTGTAGCATGAAGGTTGAAAATAGTTTTGGCCTGTCCTGAAGATCGGTTACTCTTAAAATACTTACTACCCCCCTGCCGTCGTTGTTGATGCGCATAAGGTCGTCAACTTCAAAACTTTTTTCGCCGAAAAAAATGTCGGCACCCTGTTGTTGTAGTTCTATTACTTTTCTAAGGATTGTTCCTGTTGAGGTGGTAGAAATTTTACCATAACTTTTTTCAAGCTCAGGTTTTCCTTCATCCGAGACAAACTGGAGTACCTTTATAAAATCTTTCAAGTCAAGTAAGGGAAGTTTATTATCGTCACAGTATTTAAAGATCATTGCCAGGAGACCGCTCTGGGTGTCATTCAGTCCTAATATCTTGCTAAGCAGCACCGGTCCGAACTCACTAACGGTGGCCCTCATACGCACGCCTTTTTGCTGGCTCAGTGTCATCAGCTCTACCGGGTAAGCCGAAGGTTTGTATTCTGCACCTATTTTCTGGTAGCGATCGACAATCTTATCATTCAGTTGCCCAGGTTCGGCAATACCGCTCAGGTCGCCCTTAATATCCATTAATAGCACTGGAACGCTGGCATCACTCAGGCATTCACTTATCATTTGAAGTGTTTTGGTTTTGCCCGTGCCAGTAGCCCCGGCAATCAGTCCATGCCGGTTCATTGTTTTTAAGGGCAGAAA
>JBBPYM010000437.1:0-5477 GCA_038199905.1 Chitinophagales bacterium
CCGAGTAAAAGGATCTTCTTTTCAGAAATATTTTTAATGTTCCGTTTTATATATTGAATAGCAGCAAAAGACACCGATACTGTGCCCCCGCTGAGGGCCGTTTGATTGCGAATCATTTTTGAAGACTGTAAGCCAGTATTTACCAGTCTGTCAAGGTAAGAGCCAATAAAATTATATTCCTTTGCAAACTTTACTGATTGTTTAATCTGGCCGACAATTTCATAATCGCCTAAGATCTGGGAATCGAGACCAGCGCCAACGTTAAAAAAATGCTGAACGGCAGGTAGCCCCTTTTTCAGGTAAGCAAGTTTTTGAAATGTTTCAATATCTCCAGATGTTTCTGAGCAAAGCAACTGAATAAGTTGTGAAGGATCTTCCGCGAAACCATATATTTCAGTACGGTTGCAGGTTGAAAGTATAAAAAGTTCATTAATGCCGTAAAGCGGCGCGAGTGCAAGCAATTTTGCATATTGATCCTTGCTAATTGCATATTGGCCGCGGATGGCGGCATCGGTTTTTTTGTAGTTGATCCCCGCTATGTGAAAATTTGATATGTCCTTATTAATCATTCCTTGCATATGAATCTGATCTCGTGGCTGAGTGCAAAAGTAGCGGGCATGTTAACAACTTAGATAAAGTTTCCGTCATTTGACTGTCATATTATAGCTAATCGTACACTTTTAGAAATCAAACTTGTTGAAATGGAAGTGAACGGTGTTGATTTAATTCAAAAATGATTTTTTAAAGAATACTGCAATTACTTTTGCAGATTTTAATCAAAGCTATGGGACATATTTCTAAGCGAGGTATAATACTGATGAACCTGGGATCGCCGGATTCGACTGAACTTAAGGATGTGAAACGATACCTGATGGAGTTTCTGATGGATGGGAGGGTGATTGATTATCCTTACCTGTTTAGAAAAATCCTTGTAGGGGGGATCATTGTGCCATTCCGTACAGCCAAGTCTGCAGCAGCTTATAAAACAGTGTGGACGGAAGAAGGATCTCCCCTTATTGTTATTACCAAAGAATTGCGCAACTTATTACAACCTGAAGTAGAGGAGCCCGTGGAAATTGCAATGCGTTACGGTAATCCTTCCATGGCAGATGCCTACGATGCTTTGTTAAAGAAAGTGCCAGGATTGGAAGAAGTGATCGCTATACCAATGTACCCGCATTATGCAATGTCTAGCTATGAAACGGCGGTTGAATACGCCAAAGAAGTACACAAAAAGAAGAATCACCAGTTCAAGCTCAGTTTTGTAAAGCCATATTTTGACAACGCAGAATATTTAAATGCCTTGGCCGAAAGGATCCGGCCATTTCTTGAGCAGGATTTTGACCACATCCTGTTTAGTTATCATGGTATTCCCAAGCGACATATATTAAAAGGAGATATTACCGGGAAACATTGTCTCACGGTTGAAAATTGTTGCGAAGTGGCATCGCCTGCACATTCGCAGTGTTACCGGCACCAGTGCCTTACAACGATGAAACTTGTTGTAGAAAAGCTGCAGATTCCGGCAGATAAGTTCAGCTATTCCTTTCAGTCGAGATTAGGCAGGGAAGAATGGTTAAGACCCTACACCGATTTTCGATTAACAGAGTTTCCGGCAGAGGGCGTAAAAAAACTACTGGTGGTTTGTCCAGCCTTCGTCAGTGATTGCCTGGAGACATTACAAGAGATTGAGATGGAAGGCCGACATACCTTTATGGAAGCCGGTGGAGAATCTTTCACGCTAATACCCTGTTTGAATTTGCACCCGCTATGGGCAAAAGCGCTAAAAACATGGATTGAGCAATTTTCTGCGCGGGGAGAGGTTATGAAACTGAAACAATAAACGCATGTATAATTATGTAAAAGCACTGCACATTATTTTTATTGTAACCTGGTTCAGCGGCTTATTTTATATCGTACGGCTATTCATCTACAACACAGAAGCGGGTGACAAAGAACCGGTAGAAAAAGATATCCTTAGAAGACAGTTCGCCATTATGATACGGCGGTTGTGGTTTGGCATTACCTGGCCCTCGGCAGTGTTAACGCTGGTTTTTGGGGGCTGGATGTTATACTTATACGGTTCGCTCCCAACCTGGCTTGTCATAAAACTGGTGTTTGTCGTTGCTTTGTTCCTCTATCATTTGTCAATTCAGAAAATATTTACACAGCAGCTGAATGGCATTTTTGATTATTCTTCCCAGCAATTGCGAATATGGAACGAGGTCGCTACTTTTCTCCTTATAACAATCGTGATGCTGGTGGTCGTAAAACAGGGATTGAGTGTTTTGTGGGGAATTATAGGTCTTTTTATCTTTGCTGTGGTTTTAATGATGGCCATTAGGCTGTATAAAATTTATCGCAAAAATTGATTTACCACAAGAACTTTCACTGTCATAGGAATGTAAAAATTTCAAACTTGCAATCTCATGACAATTACGTGATAATTCTGCTCTCATACTGAAAGAACTTTGCAGTAGATTATAAACATGCACAAACGTTTTCAGATCTTATTTTTTTTTCTCTTTTTAATAGATACCGCTACCAACGCACAAGTTGCTGACTCGGCCCTGGTAAAGGAGTTAAATAACGTAATTGTTACAGCAACGCGTAGTGAAGGTAAGATGGGCAACAGTTCTATCCCAACCCAGTTGATCACTTCCCAGATGATCAAGGCAACTGGATCTTTGCGTTTACAAGATATATTGCAGGAGCAAACAGGTTTAACAATTATGAATAGTCCCCTGGGGATCTCGCTGGCGGGTTTCCCCAATGTTTTTGGGGCTGGGATCCAGATGCAGGGCCTTGATCCGGCATACACGATGATATTAATGGATGGAGAGCCTCTTGTGGGTCGTAATGCAGGCATTTTAAAGCTTGGCCGTGTGGCAGTCGGGAATATTAAACAGATTGAAATTGTAAAAGGTCCATCTTCCAGTTTATATGGTGCAGATGCAATGGCTGGTGTAATTAACATCATAACGGAAAAGCCAACCAAGGAAAGCGCATCTGCTCAAGTCCAGTACGGATCCAATAATACCCTGAGCCTTGCGGTGAACTACTCCAACAAGATTAATAAAACTGCAATCCAGGTTTTTGCCAACAGGTTTTCTACGTCGGGTTACGATCTCGATAAGAATATTTACGGTAAAACTTCGGACCCGTTTACTGATAATTCATTCGCTTTAACGATCACACAATATATTTCACCCAATGCCCAGTTGATAGCTTCTGCACGATTTTTTGGCGAGCGTCAAAGGAATAATTATAAGGTAACCGAGCAGGGCGCGGAGGAACTTGTTACAGGTGCCACCAAAGAAAAGGATTATGGTTTGAACCTGCAATTCATACAGCAATTAAAAAAATCAATTAAGATAAGCTCCCGGTTATATTTTAATCACTACGCCAATAATTCAGATGTCTTTCTCCAAAAGAATGACCTGCCTTATGATCAATTGCGATTTTTGCAGCAGGTTGTAAAACCCGAAATTCAGGTTGAGAAAGCAGGTAATGTTTCTAAATTTATTTCCGGTATCGGGTTTATGTCAGAAACGGTGGACGCAAGCCGATACGATAGTAAGCATTCGTTTAACACTTTATATTTTTTTTCACAGGAAGAGTGGGCCTTTGCAAAAAGGTATAACCTCGTTGCAGGTGCCCGTTTAGATAAGCGAAATAATTTCGCCTGGAGGGTTAGTCCTAAACTTGCCGTGAGTGGGAAATTAAGCGACCAGGTTTTTTTAAACGCGTCGGTCGGAATGGGATACCGAACTCCTGATATGCGCCAATCTTATGCATCGTTTTTGAACTCGTCGGTAGGGTACAGTTTACTGGGGGCGGAGGTTTTGGCAGCGACACTTAACAAGCTTAAACAGCAGGGGCAAATTGATCCGGCAAGCAACACTACGATGTACAATGGCAACAATGCTTTGAGAGCCGAAACATCTGTAGGTTTTAATTTTGGCATACGGTATACACCTAAACCTGGGCTAACGCTTAATGCAAACGGTTTTCGGAACGATATGAAAAACCTGATCGACCGATTTACGCTGCCATTTAACAAAACTAACGGTCAGGCTGTTTATAGTTATCACAATGTAAATCGTGTGTTCACGCAAGGGCTTTCCACAGATATTTCCTTGAATCTAAACAAGCAATTTTCAGTATCAGGCGGGTACCAATTTTTAATTGCGAAAGACAAAGATGTGATTGAGGGAATCAGGCAGAACCTTTACTATAAAAGAAATCCAATAACGTATAAAACTGATACGGTAAGAACCAGCGATTATGGAGGCTTATTATATCGTTCAAGGAATGCTGCGAACATCAAACTGATGTATACGAATGCCGCGGCAGGGTTGTCAGGCTGGCTGCGCGTGAATTACACCGGCAAATATGGATACACCGAAACAAATGGCAGCGGCATACTGGATGGTGATAGCGAATACGAGAAAGGATTTTTTCTGTGTAATCTTACGTTTGGTAAGCAACTCTTTGGTAACGTAGAACTGCAGGCGGGTGTCGATAACCTGCTGAATTACACGCAGCCATTCTTAATGCCGAACCTTGCAGGGAGAATATTTTTCATGAACCTGAACATAAATTTTGATAAAATTTTAAAAGTAAAAAAGCAAAAAGTATGAAGTACAAAAGTTTATTATTGTTGGCGTCGGCAGCTATGATTGTTTTAACGGCTTGTAAAAAAGATGACGAAGTGGTTCCACAACCGGCCACTGAAAATACTGCTGTAGTGAAAGTGAATTTTTCTCCTGTTAAGCCCTACACGTTCTTTAGTTTTAAGAATAATGCTATTGTGGCCAATGCTGATTCAGTCTCTGCCAAATGGGACTTTGCTTTAAGATTAACCACTTTTTTAGTTAATAGCAATGCAAGCGGTCCGGGCAGTGCAGGAGTTATTATGCAAAACGGTGTTTTTGACAACGTTACTGTTGCTCCTACTACCGGTTTCGCTTATGATACTACCTCCACAAAACTTGCAATAAAAGATGGTAGCTGGTATGACTACAATAACGCTACGCATTCATTTATTCCTAAAGCCGGTAAGGTGTTTATTTTCAGGACAGCAGATAACAAGTATGCAAAAATGGAAATTCTGGAAGCTAATTATGAGCCTTTTACAGGGATGACACCTTCGATTATTAATTACAAGATTCGGTTCGCATACCAGGCGGATGGCTCTACAAAGTTGACCAAATAATTCTTTTCTGCATTGAGTTGTGGTAGCAGTAAGATGGGGATGACATTGAAAATAATGCAGGAATGACGACTAAAACAGTAAAGGGGGTAAGAATACCCCCTTATTTAACCCCTAAACCCTAAACCGTAGAAAAATGTTTATTATGTATATGCGAAATAAGAATAGGTTCAATTTTGAAAACATCCCCAGTGGTTTTTATGTTCATAAATGATGCCAAACAACGGGGTTGTGTAAATCTTCATTCGCAGGTCAATCTATC
>JBBPYM010000438.1:0-5046 GCA_038199905.1 Chitinophagales bacterium
ATTCTGGATGAACCGAGTATTGGCCTGCATCAACGGGATAACCAGCGCTTGATAGAGGCGCTAAAAAATCTTCGTGATATTGGAAACAGCGTATTGGTGGTGGAACACGACAAGGAGATTATGCTTGCTGCTGATCACCTGGTAGACGTTGGCCCAAAGGCCGGCAAGTTCGGTGGGCAGATCGTGGTGCAAGGTGATCCTAAAGTTATGCTAAGCGCACAGTCTGAAACAATCAGGTTCCTTTTTGGTGAAAAGGCCATCGCTGTTCCCGCCGAGCGGAGGAAAGGGAATGGCAAACACCTTGTACTTAAGGGTGCCAGGGGAAACAATCTAAAACAAGTTGACGTTAGTTTCCCCTTAGGCAAACTGATACTAATTACCGGTGTAAGCGGAAGCGGCAAATCAACGCTTATCACTGAAACTTTGTATCCCCTGCTCTCGCAATATTGTTATAACTCCAAAACAAATCCTAAAGAACACACAAGTATTAAAGGCCTTGAATTGATAGACAAGGTTATTGAAATAGACCAAAGCCCTATCGGGCGAACACCGCGTAGCAACCCGGCTACCTATTGCGGGTTTTTTACCGACATCCGTACACTGTTCGCGTCAGTGCCGGAGGCCAAGATCAGGGGATATACTGCTGGACGCTTTTCTTTTAACGTTAAAAGTGGGAGGTGTGAAATGTGTGGTGGCGGCGGCATGAGGGTCATTGAAATGAATTTCCTGCCAGACGTTTACGTGCATTGTGAAAAATGTAATGGCAAACGGTACAACCGCGATACTCTTGAGATCAGGTATAAGGGAAAATCTATCAGTGACGTGCTGAATATGACCGTTGATGAAGCGGTGGAGTTTTTCACAAACGTTCCTTACATCTACCGCAGAATAAAAGTTTTGCAGGAAGTCGGTCTTGGATACATTACCCTTGGACAGTCTGCCGTAACATTAAGCGGGGGAGAGGCACAACGGGTTAAGCTGTCTACAGAACTTGGAAAAAGAGATACCGGCAAAACATTTTATATTCTTGATGAACCAACGACTGGTTTACATTTTGAAGATATTCAGCACCTGCTGGATGTGTTAAATAAACTGGTGGATCGGGGTAACACAGTACTGGTGATAGAACATAACCTGGATGTTATCAAAGTGGCAGATCATATTATCGATATGGGTCCTGAAGGTGGTGATGGGGGCGGAAGGTTATTGTTTGAAGGAACTCCCGAGCAACTTATAAAAGTTAAAGAAAGCCATACCGGCAAATTTTTAAAACTGGAATTAACAAATGGAAAGAGTAATAATTGATATGGATGAAGTGATCGCCGACCCGATGGGCGATATGATAGAATGGTACCGCAAAACGCACCAGCTTGAGATAAATAAAGACAACATGCTGGGCGGCTCCTGGGTAAAAGGGTTTCCTGAACAGCACCGTGAAATGGTTATGGAGCGGTTGTTATCAGCAGGCTTTTTCAGGCACCTTCCTGTTATAAAAGATAGTAAAGAAGTTATCAAAGAGATGAATAAGAGATACGAGGTTTTTATTGTGTCGGCCGCGATGGAGTTTCCCAATTCGCTAAAAGAAAAACTGGAATGGATGGGAGATCACTTTCCATTTATATCCTGGAAACAAATTGCGTTGTGTGGCGATAAGAGGTTGGTATGTGGGGATTATATGATTGATGACCATGTAAAAAATTTGCGGACATTCAAGGGAAAGCCATATTTATTTACGTCTGCTCATAATCTCAATATCACGGAATACGAAAGGTTGAACGATTGGAAAGAAGTAGGTGAAGTATTTCTCAGGTGAGCATTAGTAAATCAAACTCAACCAATAAGCGCAGGCAGGAAGTGATCAAAAAAATCCTACTCAAAATAATAAGGGAACGGATCAGGCTACATTTAATAACCGGATGATTAAGATTATAAAGATTTCCCTGCTGCTTATCGGTTTCGTTCAATAACCTTCTATTTTACAATGATGCTTCCATTCTCAATGCGCTCGTCTTCATTAAATATTTCAAAAAGATAGTTTCCTTTATCAACCCTGACTGACGCTGTTTTTTCGTCAGAGATGTTGGTTTGTCTAACCAGCTTTCCATCCATATCAAACAGGAACAAGCGGCAATTTTTCCTGTTATTTCTGGGAACCCAAAACAGCATATTTTCAAACTTTATACTATGCTGAAGCCGGTTGTGATTTTTCAGATAAAAATTTCTTTTTATTACAATAGTATCCTGCCAGCAATGTTGAGTTGCAGACCATGTACCAGCAACTGCCTGCGAACAAGATGCGATTGCAATTAAAAGAAAAAGGGAGGTTTTCAACGTAGATCGAACTGGTGAATTTATATCCTGGTTAGGGGTTAATGAATTGGTCACAGCACTAATAATTTACCGGGCATCGCAGGTAATCGCGACTCCTGTTCTTTCCAATGAGAAAACTTAACTTAACACCCGCGGTGTAGTAAGAATCCATGTTGGAAGATTTACCCCTCATCTCACCGGCATTCCTGTTCGCCGCGCTCACGCTTTTGTCATACATCCTTGTTGCGAGTATTGCTTTATCAATGGTCAGGTGTTTATAAAAAAGGTCTTTATCAATATAAGTAGTGCTTACATCATCCAGGTAATCTGTAAAGGTTTTTCTAAGGAGCATTTCTGTGCTGATGCTGACAGTTTCATTAAGAAAGAATTTTATGCCTACGCCTAACGGAATATTGAACTGGTTTAGTTTGTAGTTTTTTCTTTCAGGGTATTCGGTAAACCCCTGGCCTTCGAGATGCAACTGCTTCAGGTTTACCCAATCTCCCGTAACAGGGTCATGACCTTGTGGATTGTAATGAAATGCGCCGATGCCTGCAATGATATAGGGCCTTAACTTGTGAAAATGGTCCGTTGGGTCTTCCTCGAGAAATACTGTTGGATAGAACTCAGCCGCTGTTAGCAGTTCTAAAATTTTTGATTTGAAATTGAGGTTTCGTGCTTTCCGTGACTCTTCCTCGCCACCTTTTCCTTCAATAAGCGCGTCATCACCAGAAATGGTTCCATAAGTAGCCGACAGCCTGATGCCGCACCATTCCGCAGGAAACATGGAAAGATGACCGCCCACAAGCACTCTGGTATTTGCCAGGTTATTATCTTTCAATAAGCTACCGCCACGTCCCGCATTGCCACCTAGGTCACCTAATAAGTTGGAAGGGGCAATCGTTATTCCCGCCTCATACATTTTATATTTAAAACTTAACTGGCCGAAGGAAGTTGGAGAGGATAATACAAAAAGTAGCGACAACACACACCCGTACCTTAAGAATTGCAAGGTTCTTTTCATCGAATCTCTGGATTTTGTTTTTTCAAATGGTTTGGATCAAAGGCCATGAAAGCGTTATCCATGGCTCATGTTATAGAAACGAATCTATAACGATTTTGGTGTGTCGGGTTAAATCTTTTTTAACAACTCAAACAAAATTTTTAGATAACGCGGTGAGAATCAGCTCAGGCAGGTTGATAACATTTCTATATGATCAATGCCATCTTCATCGTAAACTTTGCCGTCCTGGACAAAGCCATGCGACTCATAGAATTTTTTCAGATAGAGTTGTGCCCCTATTCTGATAGATGATTTCCCAAACAGGGAATAACACCCATTTATGGAACGCTGCATTAATTCGTTGCCGAAACCTTCGCGCCTTACACTGCGAGAAGTAACCACCCTGCCAATGGAAGGTTCAGCATAAGAAACGCCGGGTGGCAGAAGTCTTGTATATGCTGCAAGTTTATCGGCGCTCCAACCCATCAGGTGATACCCCTTGCTGTCTTTATTGTCTGCATCCTGGAAAGGACAGTTTTGTTCCACTATAAAAACTTCAATGCGCAGTTGCATTATCGCATACAATTGTTGTAACGATAAGTCTTCGAAGCTTACACATATCCAGGTTAGTAACATACCGAATCTTTACATTTAAAAATAAGTGATAATTACATTAACTGATGGGATTTGTAATTAATTTTATTCTTACTCAAAAAAAGCTCAATGACCGTTTTGCAGGTGAATTCTATTACTGTCAGGGGATACGGCGATGTTATACTCAAAGACCTGTCGTTTACAATTAACGAGCATGAACAATGGGCCATTGTTGGCCCATCAGGTAGTGGTAAAACCTCGTTGTTGCACGCACTTCACCGCAGCGGTTTTGCAAGCGGTAATATTTCTATCAGGAGAATAAATAACAGTGCCGAAAAAATGGTTTTGGTGGAGCAACAACATCATTTCAAAAACCTTTCCAACACCAGTAATTTTTACTACCAGCAACGCTTTAATTCTTCAGACTCAGAGGATGCGATCACAGTGCACGAATCGCTGACAAACAGTTTGCCAGCCCCCGGAAAAGCCCCAACGCTAACTGCCGAAGCAGATCATATTGTTGACCTATTGAGGTTGAGAAAGTTATTGGATGTGAAACTTATCCAACTTTCGAACGGGGAGAACAAGCGGCTACAGATTGCCCAGGCACTTTTGTTACATCCCACTATCCTGTTGCTGGATAATCCATTTACGGGATTGGATGTAGAAGCAAGGAAGGTGTTGTCTGACCTGCTAAAAGAAGTTATCAAAAAAGGCATTCACATAATTCTTGTCAGCTCGCCTCACCACCTCCCCGATTTTATTACGCATGTATTATGCCTGGATAAAGATGGCAGTTATGCAGCGAACGATGTAGAGAGCTACCGGCAAAAGAATTTATTACCGGCACATTCTTCGTCTTCTGTTATTAATGAAACCTTGTTAAAAGAACTTGTAAGAAGTACCGGGAACGATGAATTTGAATTTGCCGTAAGAATGATTAATGTTAACGTATCGTATAATAACCGTAAAATATTAAACGAAATTAGTTGGGAAGTCCGCAAGGGAGAATGCTGGTCCTTGTCCGGACCAAATGGTTCAGGCAAATCTACATTGTTGAGCCTTGTTAATGCGGATAACCCGCAGGCCTATGCGAACGAAATTTATCTGTTCGACAGGAAACGTGGGACCGGTGAAAC
>JBBPYM010000439.1:0-6597 GCA_038199905.1 Chitinophagales bacterium
TGAGATAACTCACATGTTTTGAATAGTCTGCCCAATGCCCGTTTGGCTCGCCCTTTCTCCTGGAGAATTCCTGGATGCCTTCAAAAAGGAATTGGTGATATTCTTCATCGCTGTATTTCGTGCGCCCAAGGCCAACGATGCTGAATTTTTCCGGCATCCATTGGTCGATAAACAGATTATACAGGGCGGGTGAGAGCTTCCGATGGTTAAGGTCTCCACTACCGCCAAAAATAAAGATCAGGGAAGATGGCGGACGTTTATGAGTTTGCATATATGTCTGATTCTAGGTATTTAAGTGGTAAGTTCAATGCAGGCAAAAACGCTGGTTATCATCGCGTGAATACGTTGATACAGCACGTTTTTGCCTGGAAGCCTTTATTATTTATCGCTCATCCATTCTGTATGATAAAACGCGCCTGTAGGGTCATCAATTCGTTGGTAAGTATGTGCCCCGAAATAATCACGTTGTGCCTGGATTAGGTTTGTAGGGAGGTTCTTACTGCGGATGCCATCAAAATAACTTAATGAGGCCATGAATGAACCCACGGGAAATCCTTTTTCAACTGCTTTAATAATTACTTCACGCAAATTTTGCTCTTTAGACTTGAGTAGTTCTGCAATGCCATTGTCGAATAATAAATTTGGCAGCAGTGGATCTTTCTCAAAAGCCTGGATGAATACGTCCAGCAAAGATGACCGGATAATACAGCCACCGCGCCACACTTTTACAACCTGTGGCATTGGGATTTCCATTTCAAGTGCCTTTGACGCTTTCTGCAGCATTGCCAATCCTTGTACATAACTGATCAATGTTGCAAAAAACAGGGCATCATGAATTTGTTGAATAAATGCTTCCTTATCAACATCTAATTTTTTATCGGAGGCTTTATAGATAGCAGCAACAGCAACGCGGTCTTCCTTAAAAGAAGAAATATTGCGCATGGTTACTGCCATGTCAATTGTTGGAATAGGAGATGGGAGATCAAGGGCATCCTGTGATGTCCATTTGCCTGTTCCTTTTGAACCTGCTTTGTCGAGGATCATGTCTACCAGTCGATTGCCGGTTTTATCATCATCAACTGTCAGCACAGCAGCAGTGATTTCCACCAGGTACGATGTCATATCTGTCTTATCCCACTTGTCGAAAAGCGCGGCCATTTCGTCGTTATTCAATCCAAGACCATTTTTCAACAGGTCGTAAGATTCGCTGATCAGTTGCATGATACCATATTCAATACCATTGTGTACCATCTTTACGTAATGGCCAGCTGCATGTTTACCAAGGTAGGCCACGCAGGGGAAGCCATTAACCTTCGCCGCCACTGCTTCAAGCAAAGGTTGCAGGAAAGTGTATGCTGATTCATCTCCGCCGGGCATAATGCTCGGACCCGTACGGGCACCTTCTTCACCACCTGAAACACCCATACCCATAAAATTGAGGCCTTTTTCTTTGAGGTAGATATTACGACGCAAAGTATCGGTATAATGAGAATTACCGCCATCGATAATGATATCTCCTTTCTCCAACAGGGGAATAAGCGTTTCGATCACTTCATCCACCGGATTTCCGGCGGGCACGAGTAACAATATTTTACGAGGAATCTCCAACTTTTGTATCATTCCTTCCATAGAGGTTATCCCGTCTACAACGGTGCCTGGCGTGGCATCCGCTTTTAAATTGTCTAGTTTTTCCTGGCTTCTGTTATAGCCAATAACTTTAAAGCCATGGTCTGCCATGTTGAGTAAAAGGTTACGGCCCATTACACCTAAACCTATCATACCCAGATCAAATTTTTGATTGTCCATATACTTGCTTGATTAAGGGCGGTAAAAATAGGCAATTTGTTAATATGGGGGGGAAATTGCTGTCAGCTGTCAGCTATCAGCCATCAGCTATCAGCAAATCAAAACTGGCTGCATAAAACAAGTTTTTCCTGCTTTATTAAGTTTCGACTTTTTACATGTTGAAAAGATGTTGTTACAAAGCGGCTGATAGCTGATAGCTGACGGCTGATAGCTGAAAGCTGAAAGCTATTTCTCCGTCAAAAACTTCCAGTACCTTCTCGGCATATGTTGAATATGCAGTTTCATGTTTTTACGAGCGGCGATATTTATGCTGCCGAAATAGGTTTTCCAAAGCTGCTGGTATAATATTTCTCCTTCGCCGTATTGGACGCTTATGTCTTTGCCTGAATTGACATCTTCTTCAAAATTTACCTGTATATATGCTACTTTGTCAAGATCATAATAGATGCCATACTTACGGCGGCCATCGTATATCATCCAACGCTGATCGGCATAACGGCTTTTAAAATGTTTTTGGATGATGGGAAGTACATTGAAATCGGGCTCCACGATGGCGAAATAAAGCTGGTCTTTTGTAAGCTGGAAACGTACAAAGGCTTCCATGCGATGTTTTTCACGATGAACCTTTTTTGCTGTATCTGTAATTACTAGTACGGCAGGGTGACTGAAATCTTTTTCAACAGAAACGGTCGAACTAAATACATACCGCACGTAAGAGAGCATTATATTTTCTATGCCGTCGATTTCTGATAACCATGTTTTATAAAACTGCTTCATTGCAGCCTCGGAAAGCTTTTGCTGCAAGCCTTTCCATACACGGTCGGCTTTAGATGGTTCAGAGGTTACAAAATATCCGCCACCAAATATGTTCTGCTGGTATTTAGCGGCTGTGCATATATCAACTTCTTTGAAACCGAGGTCATAAACCTGGAACACGGTAGTGAGAAAACCTTCAAAGCTACCATCGTGTATCATCGACTGCATGGCTAAAACAGCTGAAGTTGGGGTGAAAAGTTTGGCTTATACTTGCTCTGACCAGTTCCAAGGATCTGATGTTTAATTTGTAAGGCAGTAAAATCTTTGCGCTCAAAGTCAGGACTGTCGCAGGTTATAAAATATCTGGCCCTGTTAAACATAATGCCAAGTTTTTTCAAATGTTCCCAATTTAATTTGTTGAATTTTCGACTTGCGTAAATTTTACGGGCAGACTGAAGCCCTATTCCGGGGACGCGCATGATTACAGAAAGGTCTGCTTTATTAATATCGATAGGGAAGAGCTGTAAATTTCTCAGTGCCCATCCAAGTTTTGGATCTATGTCCATGTCAAGATGTGGCTGGGCAGGTGTTACAATCTCCTGCACGCTAAAACCGTAGAAACGTAATAGCCAGTCTGCCTGGTAAAGCCGATTTTCCCGTACCATTGGAACCGGGGTGCCAATTGCAGGGAGTCGGTTATCACTACTGATAGGGACGTACCCTGAATAATAAACTCTTTTGAGTTGCATCTTTTTGTAGAAATGATTTGCCATCAGCAGTATCTCTGCATCTGTTTCAGGGGTCGCCCCAATAACCATTTGCGTACTTTGGCCCGCCGGTGCAAACAATGGCGTTTTAGCAAATTGCTTTTTTTTCTCTCGGTTTTGGATGATGGCATTCTTTAAATACATCATCGGTTTTATCATGTCTTCCCTTTTTTTGTCGGGAGCCAGCAGTTGCAGGCTTTTTTCTGTCGGCATCTCTACATTCACGCTGAGCCTGTCAGCATACAAGGCCGCCTGGTTCAAAATTTCATCGCTTGCACCTGGAATGGCTTTTAAATGAATGTACCCGTGAAAATTATGTTCTGTACGAAGCTTCTTTGCTATCAGCACCAGTCGCTCCATCGTGTAGTCCGCGTTTGTGAATATTCCCGAACTTAAAAAAAGCCCCTCTATATAATTTCTTCGGTAAAAATTAATAGTAAGGTCAACAACTTCCTGCACTGTAAATGCTGCTCGTTTAATGTCGTTACTTTTTCTGCTGACGCAATAAGCACAGTCATAAATACAATGATTGGTTAATAGGATCTTTAATAATGATACGCATCGTCCGTCTTCAGTATAGGCATGACAGATACCCATTCCCTTGGAATCACCCAAGCCTTTATTTTCATTCTTACGGGAACTTCCGCTGGAAGAACATGACACATCGTATTTAGCCGCATCGGCAAGTATTTGTAATTTTTCCGTAATCCGCTCAGACATTCTTACACTATATTTGATCAAAAATACTAATTATTATAGGAATTATGCTAATAATATTAGTTAATATATCGTGATTTTACTGCTGGGGCTGCAGTTAAGTTTTTATATTTGAAACACCATGAAATCTCCAATTTTCAACCTGCTGCTTTTATTGCTCGTTAGCCTCAACTCCTGTAAAACTGTTAGGAAAACCACTGTTTCAACGAAAGATGACGGAAAACTTGAGGTCGTTTTCGTGCAGGTGAATGATGTTTACGAGATCGCTCCATTGGAAGGGGGCAAGTCCGGCGGCATGGCCAAGGTTGCATCGGTTACCAAACAATACGATAAAGTTAATAAAAACACTTTGCTGGTGATAGCCGGTGATTTTGTAAGTCCATCAGTTTTTAACAGCCTTCAGTATAAGGGTAAACGAATTCGCGGCAAACAGATGATAGAAGCTATGAATGCCGCTGGTATGGACCTGGCAGTTTTTGGCAACCATGAGTTTGGCATCAACGAGTCTGAATTGCAGGAAAGGATTAATGAGTCGGATTTTCAGTGGATAGCGTCCAATGCTTTTCATGCACAACAGGGAAAAACTTTACCCTTTGAAAAAGTGAAAAATGGCGTGAGCTCATCATTTCCCAGATCACTTATCATGAATTTTACCGACGCTGATGGTACAACAGCCCGGATAGGCTTTATGGGACTTACGCTTCCCTTTAACAAAACGCCTTATGTCAGTTATACAGATCCACTTCAAAGCGCAAAAGAATTATATGCCGTGATGCAGTGGTAGCTATAACGCACCAGACAATAAAATCCGATATTGAACTTGCCGGGCAGATCCCAATTTATCCAGAACATCTTGTCAATTGTATATTTACATTTAATTTTCCCTTGTTGATTACCGATAATATATGAGTAAAAAATCACGGCCGGCAGCATTAGGATTTATTTTTATTACGCTCCTGATTGACGTTACAGGTCTTGGCATCATCATCCCGGTTTTGCCCAAACTTATTTCGGAATTAATTAAGGGTGATCTCAGCGCTGCCTCGGAATATGGTGGCTGGCTGACCTTTGCCTATGCCGTTATGCAATTCTTATTTGCACCTGTACTAGGCAACCTGAGCGACCGTTATGGAAGGCGGCCGGTATTGCTTTTTTCATTACTTGGCTTCGCCATCGACTACGTTTTCCTTGCTTTTGCACCTACCATTTTCTGGTTGTTTGTAGGCAGGGTGATTGCCGGCATAACCGGCGCGAGTTTTACAACTGCATCGGCTTACATCGCTGATATCAGTCCGCCGGAAAAAAGAGCGCAGAACTTTGGCCTGATAGGTGCAGCTTTTGGCATTGGTTTTATCATTGGTCCGGTTGCTGGCGGGCTTTTGGGGCAGTTTGGATCGAGGGTCCCTTTCCTTGCTGCCGCTGGACTTAGCCTGTTAAACACCTTATATGGATTTTTTATACTGCCGGAGTCACTTTCAAAAGAACACCGGCGCAAGTTTGAATGGAAACGTGCTAATCCAATGGGTTCGTTACTTCAGTTAAAAAAATATCCTTCAGTGATTGGACTCGTAGGTTGTCTGATCTTATTGTATATCGCCGGACAGTCGGTGCAAAGTACCTGGACTTTTTACACGATGGAAAAGTTTTCCTGGAACGAGGCATGGGTGGGTTATTCACTCGGTTTTGTGGGCCTGACAGTAGGCATTGTTCAAGGTGGACTGATTCGGGTAATTATCCCAAAGCTGGGTAATATAAAGAGTGTATATGTTGGCCTTCTGCTTAATTGCCTCGGTCTTCTGCTTTTTGCGTTTGCAAGCAAAGGGTGGATGATGTTTGCTTTTATAGTTCCTTACTCTTTGGGAGGTATTGCCGGCCCGGCATTACAGAGTATTATTTCAGGTAACGTGCCACCCAACGAACAGGGCGAGTTACAGGGGGCATTGACGAGCTTGATGAGCCTTACTTCTATTGTTGGGCCGCCGCTGATGACAACACTGTTTGCCAGGTTTACGGGGGCCGGTGCTCCGATTGTTTTTCCAGGCGCGCCATTTTTATTGGCTTCCCTGATGATGATTGTGAGCGCCTGGCTGGCGTATAGAAGTCTAAGAAAGCAGCAGGATGGTGCTATCTGATTGGTTAGTTTTTTTTAACCACAGAGAACAACCTGAGAGGAAGAAGAGTGGCACAGAGAGATCTCCTCCGTGTCACTCTTCTTCCTCTCCGGCTGTTCTCTGTGGTTAAAAAAACTTTGCACTCTCAACCCCTCTCTATTCAAAAACCTCCGGCCGCATCTGCGGAAACAATAATACATCCTGGATAGACGGCTGGTTAGTCAGCAGCATGCATAAACGGTCTATCCCAAAACCAATACCTGAAGTAGGCGGCATACCATATTCAAGTGCGCGCAGAAAATCGTTATCGATATACATCGCTTCATCATCACCTCTTTCCATGAGTTTTGCCTGTTCCTCAAAACGTTCTCTTTGCTCCAACGGGTCATTCAACTCTGTGTAGGCATTTGCCATTTCCTTACCATTTATCATCAACTCAA
>JBBPYM010000440.1:0-15618 GCA_038199905.1 Chitinophagales bacterium
AACACAAAAGTAAACGATTGTTTGATTTAAACAAGTGTTTAGTTTCGGTTTGATGTTATGCGTTTGTTAAGGGGCTTTCAGCTGTCAGCTATCAGCCTTCAGCCGAGGAAAAACTCACATTATTTCAACAATGGCTGTGCACATACTAAAGAATGAGCACAATTTAAGAGTTAAAAAACTTGGAATTGTGGTTTAGAGACTCACTTTGAAACAGCTGATAGCTGACAGCTGATAGCTTCCTATGATAGCTGACGACTGACAGCTTCTCACGGTTGACCTTGATCCGTAAAGCCCTTGGGTACCCTAAAGAATCCGTGGGCCTCTGTAGTATTGAAACTGCTAAAATCCTGGGGAGCTTCCAGTCCAATGCCATAGATGATTTTATCCGGCTGGTGAATGCGAACAGGTTTGTCGGTGTAGAAGATTTGCTTTTGCTGGTCCCACCACAGTTCGCGGCAGAATAGGGTATCACCTTTAAGGTTTGAGACGACCACACTGTCTCTCAGGAAAACTTTGCGTTGATTTTCAATAAACCTGCCATACCGGGCGTTGAGTTGGCTTTCAATGAGTAAAGTGTCATTGTAGAAGTCTACGTGTAAGCTCTTTGGGAATTCCCAGTAGGGAGAGTCGGTCTGGTAGTGTTGCATGATCGGTGAGGTGAGCTTGGCCTTCATCTTCGCCTGCTGGCTGTAATAATTCACAACGTCAGTCACTGTTTCTACATTCGGCTTCTTCTCACCCAGGGCTTTGATATCTTTAATGTCATTTTCACAGGCGAAGAGGAAAAGGGGAAAAACGACGGTAAGGGTCATTCTTTTGAGAAAAGAAAATGATAAGTAAGGCATCTATTAATCGTACTTCTTTTTAACGAACCATAAGTCGCTTAAAGTCAGTCCAAGTGCTATTCTGAAAATGTTCTCAGAGAGAATATTAGTCTTGTTGCCTCGTTTTCCATATTCAAATCCCAGGTTGATTGCTGAATACTGGTTTGTATATGGGTTCCTTCGAACTGGGAAGCCGGCGCCCACGGAAAAGCCTAATTGCGGTAGTTTACCGTTGGCATTGATATAATCAGGACCGAAATTAAAACCGGCCCTGTAGGTTACGAGATTCCAATAATTCTTTGCTTTTAATAGGTTTGGAGTTATTTGTCCGCCAACCTTGATCATCCAGCTATTTTTTACAGCATCTTTTTCTCCAAAATAGGAATAGTCATCCCAGGAAGTGCTGGTAAAATCCACACCCAACTGCCAGGCATCCATCTTTTCTATCATAAATCCTGCTCCGATCGTAGAAGGATATTCTAGCTTGCCTTCTATATTTTTAGAAAAGGAAATGGTGTCATAGGTTTTAACAGCGCCGTTTGCGTCGTAATCAAACGTTTCTGCGAGGTTGTCTTTGGACACATTAAATTTCTGGCGCATGTTCCCATAAATACCCAGGTGAAGGATTGTTTTTTTGTTAAGTTGAGCGCGGTATTGTGCGCCCAGGTCATAAAAAAACCCGCCGATCGTGCTTTTCGTTTCGAAATTCGATTTGTAATAAAGCCGGTTGGCGGAGTCAGGAATGAATATCTTTCGTGTACTGTAGTCTTTACTACCAAAAAAATACCCTGCGTTAAAGCCAATGGAAAGATTGCCAAAAGATTTTCCAAGGCCCGTATATACCTGGTAGGTACCGCCCGATCCCTGGTATAAAGTTGTAATACTATCAACCCCGGGTACTCTTTCGTTTTGCTGAATTTTGTAGTTTATTCTTGTAATAGGTCGAAGGCCGAACACCATTCCCAAGCCATTTTTTCGACTTAATGGCACACCTAACTGAACGTAAGAAATAATCGCGCTGGCGGATTTAAATTTGGCGGCCTCGTCAAACGAGTTGAGTGTACGGTTATCAAGCTCAAAACCAAGGTCAAAAGAGGTGATGCGTAATTTGGAATAAGAAGCCGGGTTTAAAAAATTTACAGTCTGGGGTCTTTGGTACCTGTCTTTTTGATCATAACGTTTATCATAGTCGGAATATGCGGCTCCTATGCCCCCCATACTGCGGCTGGAAACGGGTGAATTAGGTACGATATCTCCCAATCCATACCTTGAGTAAGGAGAATTTTCCTGGCCGTAAGAAACTATTGAAATGCATGATAATAAACCTATTAGCAGCCTTATTTTTTGGTTAATTGTTATACTCACTGATCGCATACAAGCCTTTAAATATTAAATTGGGGTCTGCAAATATCTGTTTTTTAAGGTGTGGAACAAAATAGGTTGTGTTACCCCCGGTTAAAAGCACGTTAAAATTCCTGTATTTTTCCTCGTAGGCTTCGATAAATCCGTCAATTTCCTTAGCCATACCAATGATGACGCCGCTAAGGATATTGGTGACTGTATCGTAACCAATTAGCGGAAAATTCCAATCTTCTTTTACTACCGGTAACTTCGCGGTGAACATGTTTAAAGACTTAAATCGCATATCCATTCCCGGTGAGATGCCACCTCCAATAAATTCATTGTATTTATTAATAAAATTGTAGGTGATGCAGGTGCCCAAGCCAATCACAAGATTGTTTTTTCCAGGGAACAGGTCAACTGCGGCCGCCATAAGCGCAAGCCTGTCTGCCCCGATAGAGGAGGGCTTACCAACTGGTGTGGTAAAATTGAGTTTCGTAAGATGCGATAACTTATGAAAAGCCGTAGTTTCGGCAAGAATAATTTCCATCCCAGGGTTGTGATCGATAACCGACGACAGGATTGATTTGCCCGGTTTGAACTCTTGGATGAGAGCGATGATTGTTTCATCGTAGTCATCTTCCAGTACCGCTTCTTTCTGAAGTTTACCCTCTTCAAAAATGGCATATTTGCGACGGGTATTCCCGAAATCAAAACAAAGCGTGCGAAGAGATGAAGTTGGCAATATAAAAAGTTTTAAAATAACATAGGAGGAAAAAAAATTGCAGCCGAGGATGAAGTCCAAATCAGGTATAAATGTTCGCCTGGAGAGCAAGCCCTCAATGTCCGGCTTACAATAGCCCAGGACTTCAGGCTTGGTTTGGGTGGTAATTTACTTCAACCCTATAATTGTGCCGTAGTCGACTTAAGCAGTCATTTTATGTCGGGGCACAGGGCTAAAACAACAACGTCAACTACCCAGGGCTGAAGCCCTGAGCTAATTTATGTCGCCTTGGCAGAGCTTTAGGATATAATCTCATAAAAGAATTATTTTTGCCTCATACACAATCTCTCTAATTTCTTACACACTCACACTCACACACTGTTACATCCATACACTCAACATCTACACTCATACTTTTACACTCATACATCCATACACAACCCCTAATACATCCATACCCCATACCTGATACCTCCCCTCGCACTCACAACTCAAACCCTGAGCCAGAAAGATTTTTAAAATGCCCGTTAAGATTCACCTTTTCTTTTAAAGATTCCATCTCTGTCAGCATCGGTAAAACTTTTGCCAGGTGCCTTTTTAAAAATTCTTGTCGTTGCGCTTCCTGGAACAATCCTAACAATTCATATTCCTGTTCAAAAGAAAGGCCTGCGTGGTGGGCGAGGTCGTAACTGGTTAGATGCTCATCGGGTTTATGAAAATCTTTGCTAAGGTTTAGAAGCCGGTGCAGTTCACGGATGCCGAGGATGATTTTTTGCATCAGCATTTTCTTGCCTGAATCTTCCTTGTTAGCGGGATAGTTTACAATAGCGCCGTTGTAAAGTTTGTCGGGCACGTCTTTGATAACCTCAAGAATCCGGAAAACCCTGGTGCCTCTAGTCTTGATATCCAGCTCTCCATTTTCATATTTCATCGAGATATCTTTTATGTCAACCAGGGTACCGAGTTCACTGAGTTGGTTGTTGATAATGATAGGAATGCCAAAAGGCTTTTTTGCTACAGAATATTCATCTATGAGTTGTTTATATCGGGGCTCGAAAATATGCAGGTTAAGTTCTTCTCCCGGATATACCACGATGCCTAATGGAAATATGGGAATGAAATTGATCATAGTTGCAGCTTTCTTTTGCAATCTAATACATTGTTACCAATCAGATTGTTCAGGTATACCATTTAAAGGCCACAGGTAAAATCACTAATCGTGTATCAAACGCTAATTTTACGGGCAATTGCCAGCCTTCAATATATTTGCACACATAAAGTACCATTAATTGATTATAGAATGAAAATAGCCGGCTTTACTATCATCAGGAATGCAGTAGCCAATGACTATCCAATAGTGGAAGCGATAAATTCCATATTGCCGCTAGTGGATGAGATGGTCGTTTGCATTGGCGACAGTGAAGATGATACAGAAGGTCTGATCAGGTCAATTGATTCGGCTAAGATCCGCATAGTACATTCAGTTTGGGATTCCGCGCTAAGGAAGGGAGGGGCAATACTGGCTGTTGAAACAAACAAAGCCTTTAAGGAAATAATGCCTGATGCGGATTGGGCCTTTTATATCCAGGGTGATGAAGTGATTCATGAAAAATATTATCCGGCCATATTAAAGGCAGCTCGAGAATATAAGGATAACCCCCAGGTGGAAGGATTGCTTTTTAAATACCTTCATTTTTATGGCACGTATGATTATGTTGGAGATAGCCGGCGCTGGTACAACCATGAGATAAGAATCATCCGTAATGATAAAAGCATCAGTGCTTATAGGGATGCACAGGGATTTCGTAAAGGCAAAACCAAGTTACAGGTAAAACTTATTGATGCTTTTGTGTACCATTATGGTTGGGTTAAAAGCCCTGAACAGATGAAGCGCAAGATGAAAAATGTTAGCAGGTTCTGGAACGAGGATAATGAAGCGTTGCAAAAGTTCATCCAGTCTGAAGATGTGTTTAATTTTGATGACTTCGACTCGCTGGAAGAATTTACTGGCGACCATCCTGCAGTTATGAGCAACCGGATTAAGAGGCAAAACTGGAACATCACTATTGATACCCGCGACAAAAGATTCTCCATTAAAGATAAGCTCCTATACTGGTTCGAAAAGCGGACCGGCATCCGCCCCTTTGATTTTAGAAATTACAGAATTATATGACAAGTGCATTTATATTGGATACCTGTTTATCACTAGTGTTATGTTAAGTATGTTTTGACGCATTGGCTTTCAGCTATCAGCTAATAGAATGCTTAACCACTAATCAATTTGACCAAATTATTTAAATTTTGTTTAAAATCAAGACTCGCCTGGATAGATTAACATGAATAAAAGAAATTGTTTACGCTTTAAATTAGCGCAGAATCTGAAGGCTGATAGCCGATCGCTGATAGCCAACCCAACTGACAGTTTATGATTGATATGACACTAGACCCGGTAATAAAAATCAGCAAAATCACTAGCGCTTGAAACAAGTCCCGAGCAATATTATTATTAGCCGTACTGATAGTATCGGGGATGTGGTGCTTACCTTACCCGTTGCTAAAGTTTTAAAAGATTTTTTTCCTTCAGTTAAAATAGGGTTCCTCGGTAAAGCATATACAAAAGGAATTATTGAAGCCTGCAAGTATGTGGATGACTTTATTGAGCTGGAAGATTTTTTAAACAAGCCGGTAACTGTTTGTGGTGAAACCGCGCAAGCTATCATACATGTGTTTCCTGTTGCGAAGATTGCCAGGCGGGCAAATCAACTGCACATACCACTGCGCATTGGCACAACAAACCGATTATATCACTGGCTTAGCTGCAACGAACTTGTAAAACTTAGCAGGAAAAAGTCATCACTCCATGAGGCCCAGTTGAACCTTAAATTATTAAAGCCTTTCGGCATTGACAGTGAGTTATCGTTGAATGAAATAGGGAACTCTTTTGGGCTGGAGCGGCTGGAGCCACTAGCTGAGCATCATCTATCTCTTATTCAAAAAAACAGGTATAACCTCATCTTGCATCCGAAGTCGCAGGGCAGTGCCCGGGAATGGGGACTGCAGAACTTTATAGACCTGGTTAAGTTACTCGATCCAAATAAGTACCGCATTTTTATTTCCGGTACAAAGCAGGAGAGAGAAAAGCTGCAGCCTTTGTTTGATGCTGTTACGGCGCAGGTTGTAGATATCACAGGCACAATGAGTCTTAAACAATTTATTTCTTTTATAAATCATTGTGATGGTTTGGTGGCCAATAGTACAGGTCCGTTGCATATCGCGGCAGCGTTGGGGAAAGAGGCATTTGGCATATATCCTCCCTTGCGCCCCATAGATCCGGGAAGGTGGGCGCCACTGGGCCCGAATGCAAAGTTTTTTGTACTGGATAAATCATGTGCCGACTGTAAAGGGAACACCCGTGCCTGCAGTTGTATAGGAAACGTTAAGCCAGATTGGATACAGTCGGCACTCGAAAACAGCATTTCTACATATGGTAGGCCAGGTACCTGAGCACAATTGAAAAGTATGCTTCGAAGGGGAGTTCAAGGTGTGGATCGATAGATCCACGAGTGCACCGGCCGTTTAGATTTTATTATAATAAGTAGGTATATTGCAGCCAGCTAATTAGTGTTATGGTACATTCTCCCCTTTTAAGATATTACAATCTGGTAAAAAATATTTCGAACTGGCCTGCCTATTTTTCAAGGAAATTTGACAAAGAATTTAAACCATTGACTTTTGTAACCAGGGGCAACAAGATTAAATTTGATGTGCCGATACGGGCTTTGTATTATGTTTTTAAGGAGATCTTTGTTTCTGATTTCTATGACATCGATAAGCTGCTTAAGAAGTTACCGAAAGAACCAGTAGTGATCGACATCGGTGCTAACGCCGGATATTTTAATGTTATTCTTTTTTCAAGATTAAAAACGGCGACAGTATATGCATATGAGCCCATAAAATCAAACTATGAATTATTTCAAAAGAATATTTTATTAAATTCGGTTTTAAAAAAAGGGGTCCACTTATTTAATAAAGCTGTTACCGGAACGCCCCAGGGAGATATTGAACTTTTCATGGAAACGGAAAGTGACAATTCAGTAATAGCTTCAGTGTATGCTGACTTTGACAAGCAGAATCAACATATTGTTAAAGTGCCAACGATCAGCCTGGCAGAGATCATCAGCGATAACAATCTTCAAAAAATAGACCTCATAAAAATAGACTGCGAAGGCAGCGAATATCCTATCCTCTACGAAACGCCTGCGAACATCTGGCAGCAAGTAAGCCTTTTAACGATTGAAGTGCATAACCTGGACGATGAAAAGCGCAATGTTAATCACTTGAAAACTTACCTGGAAAGCCTTGGCTTTGCAGTACAAGTTGCTCATGCCCATACCACTTGTTACACGCTGGATGCACAACGCTGAATACCAACGCATCGCTTAACCCCTTAAGTAAATAATTAAAGCCTGTTCGTTTAATCTATGAATCGCATTTTATTTGATTGTGAAAGAACCAAGTATCCAAATACGGGTTTGTTTCAATTCTGCCTTGAATTAGGCACGGCCCTCATATCTCTTCACGATACACAGAACGAAGAATTAATATTTTATGTACCGGAGAAGCAAAACCAGTTATTTGGTAACGGTCAGCACTATGTGATTCAAAACCATCTGCACAAATTTTTCCAATTTCAGACTGGCAGATTTAACGTCTGGCATAATACTTACCAGAGTTCTAAATATCATCCCTTTAACAAAACCGTAAAAGAAGTTATCACACTCCATGATCTCAATTTTTTGGTTGAGCATAAAAATGATCTTAAGAAACTCAAAAGGTATTTAAAGCGTGTTCAGAAAAATGTTGACCGGGCAGATCATGTCGTCTGCATCTCAGAGTTTACAAAAAACACTGTTTTAGAACACCTCAAACTAGGCGATAAGCCCTTAGATACTATTTATAACGGCTGTAACATTAATATTTTCGAAGGTGATGTTCAGCCGGAATATAAGCCGCCTCGACCATTTATTTTTAGCATTGGAAGAGTAGTGCCTTTGAAGAACCTGCATGTTCTGCCATGCCTTTTAGATGGTAATGATTACGATTTGATCATTGCAGGGGAAGCCAATGTTGAATATGAAATGAAGATCAGGCAACAGGCTAAATTACTGGGAGTTGAAGACAGGGTTAAGATCCCCGGCATAATTAGTGAGCGAGATAAATCCTGGTACTACAAAAATTGCGCTGCTTTTGTATTTCCTTCACTGGCGGAAGGTTTTGGCTTTCCATTGGTAGAAGCCATGTTCTATGGTAAACCTGTATTTATATCTACTTCATCGTCTCTGCCTGAAATAGGAGGTTCGTTGGCTTACCATTTTGATAATTTCGATTGTTGCCACATGCGGGAAGTATTTGCCAGGGGGATGCAGCATTTTGAGGATCTTCGGCCGGGGGAGCTGTTACATAAAAGGGCTCTAAGATTTAATTGGCAGCAAACTGCCAAAGATTACCTGGCTATTTACAGGCAATTATATTGAATGAATAGGAATCGCATGGCATGGAGTTGCAATTCTAACAACAAAAACATCACCCGGCTATTTGAGGTGTTTAGCGGCCATACAGCGGCTACGCTATTCATTTGTACCTTCGTTTTTTAAATGCGCTCGTAATGTATTATCTCGTATACGGATTACTGTACCTGGTTTCGCTTATACCTTTAAGAATTTTATATCTTCTATCTGATGCAGTATATGGCCTGCTGTATTATATTATCAGGTACCGGAGAGAAGTGGTAATGAGTAATCTTGATATTGCCTTTCCGAACGAAACGATAGCCTGGAAAAATAAAACGGCAAAGGAGTTCTATCACAACTTTACAGACAGTTTTATAGAAACAATAAAAATGATTTCGGCAAGTGATGCTTATATTTTAAAAAGATTGTCCGGTAATTGGGAGGTTTTGAATGAACTGCATAAGTCAGGCAGAAGTTGCTATCTTGTACTTGGTCACTACTTTAACTGGGAATGGGGTAATCTTTCAGTGGGGCTTAATATAGATTACAAGCTGCTGGTGGTATACATGCCAATAAGTAACAAGATACTTGATCGTCTTTTTCTAAAGCTACGCTCAAGAGGTAGAACCAAAATGCTTTCTGCTCATCATATGCGCCGTGACTTTATGCCGTTTAGAAATGAGCAGTATGCATTGGCGTTAGTTGCGGATCAAAACCCCGGCGGACCGGATAGTGCTTACTGGCTAAATTTTTTCGGCAGGCCAACACCTTTTGTAACAGGACCCGAGAAAGGTGCCAGACCCAGGAACCTTCCGCTTGCCTTTTGTTACATTGAGAAGGTACGCAGGGGATATTATAAATTCGTCATTTCTGTTAATGAAGAAAACATTCGTGGTTTAAAGGAGGGAGAACTTACGATTAAATATGTTCGTCACCTTGAAAATATTATCAGGAAACAACCGGCAATGTGGCTATGGAGTCACAACCGGTGGAAACATAAATGGAAAAACGAATATCAAAAGCTCTGGGTGGATCAGGCAGAACTAATGCCGCAGGACAATACTAAGGAAGGTTTTTAGAGTCAATAATAAGTTCGTGGAGGAGAAGATCCTAAAATATAAGTGAAGATGGGCTAAACTTACACAGGTTTGTTGCTGAGTTGGGCGACTTTTAACGCGCTCCCTTCCACCAGCGGTAGCCTATAAAACCGGCAATAGCAAGGGGAGCCGCAGCAAGGTACAGTATCCCTGTATTCAACGCTTTGGCTGGTTTTTCACCCATTTGTTGGGCCGTTCTGGTACAAATAGAACATTGTGCCTCTACAGTATAAAAAGAGAAAACACTCAACAACACAACTAAACACAATAAAAACGCGATTTTCTTCATCCCGGTAATTTGTTCAAAGTTATAACGAAACAGGTTTGTAATTGTTTTTATTATGCGGTTGTTTTTCAAAACGGTTTTGGATTAATATTTTTCGTCACTATAAATTTATGCTGGAAGCTCCACTAGGTTTTCGCTCCCGAAATCTACGGATATCATACCGTGGATATTTTCGGATGATCGCTTTAATAACCGCCACCATTAGTAATATCGCGCCTGTAATGCCCAATACGGCTACCATCACAGCGAGCGTTTCATTGCCATTACAGGCGAGGCTGCAGGCTATCCCGGCAACCAGTAATGAAAGAAACACTCCGCCAATAATTGTTAATACAACCAGGGTGATCCTTGTTGCATTGTTATTGGAGCCGTTTTCCCTACGTAAGGATTCTTTAAGCACCTTCTTGAATTCTTTGAAAATCGCTTTTCGCTCAGCCCGTGTGGAAGTTAATTTGAATGTGTTCTTGTCATTATTATGTTTTGGAACAGGAATCATGGAAGTTTTTTCCATCGTTGCCCCATTAAGATACTCAGAGAAAATAAATGGACTGCCTGGAGAATTACCTATAAAACTCACTGCCAGGAAGGTTGAAAAAGCCAGCATCCAGTCAAACTTTTTCCGCCGGGCATAAAAGGTTAAAAAAGCCTTGATATCAACGTGTTTCTTTGCTGGAGGGTAAAACAAAACGCCGCAGGAATATAGTATTAAAGCAGCCCAAAGCAGGAAACCATTTAGCTGAAGGCCCATCGCTAATAAGTTTTTCCCCATCAAAAATCCAAACCAGCAAAGTAAAATATGAATTAAAACAATGCTAAAACGGCCGGTCCATGGGTTTTTTCTGGCCCAATAAGAAATTTTAATCATATCCAGTCAGTTTAAATGTTATCGAAGGAGATAAAGGAATGTACCAGAAGACTCGGTTATTAAATGTAAGCATAAATAAGATAATAAGCATATTCAACCATACGTTTTGAACGCCGGCGAAATTCTGGTAATCTGATAGCACATCTATGAAATCAATTTTTAAGTCCACTTCCACAATTATCTTCATAATCATCCTCATAACCTTTTTTAATATTGCGTGTCATAGGAAAGCGTTGGTAACAGGTACCGCGGACATGGCTTCTCCAACATTTCCGCAAACGAGGTCATTTGCTGGCTTACGAATGCCGACAAGTCATCATTATTTCAGCAACAGGATAGTGCAATTTTAATCATAACAACTGCTAACAAATACCCGACTATTGAAAGGGACCCGGCCCACAAATATCAGGGCATCGATGGTTTTGGTTTTACGTTAACAGGCGGCAGCGCCCAGGTGATATATGGCATGATTGCCCCTGCCCGTGCAGCCCTGCTAAAACGTTTGTTCGCAACGGATGGTGATAACATCGGTATCAGTTACTTCCGTGTAAGCATAGGCGCTTCCGATCTTAACGATCACGTGTATACCTATAACGATTTACCCGAGGGCCAGACTGACACCATGATGTTGAAATTTAGTCTTGATCCTGACCGAAAGGAAGTTATACCTGTGTTGCAGCAGATTCTGGCCATCAATCCTGCCATTTAAATAAGCAAGTAACTGCAACATTAAAGCGAGGTGCGGTGGGTACCTTTGGATTGTGACAATCGCCATAAGTCACAGTCTTCAGCGGGTGGGCTTATTTTTCTCTTAGTCCTTCGATCAGGATCATCACCATATTTTCTTCAAGTAGTTCGGCACTGAGTTTCTTTTTGCTCCTTTGCCATGATTCAATGCCGCTGATTGCATGGAGCATGATAAGCACAGCAGTGGGGGCATCCATCTTTTTTATGGCATTTCTTTGGATGCCTTCTTCAATGATCATGGCAAAACGCCTGCGATAGATGCGCCGCTGGTTTCTATAATTTGAAAGGTAGGGGTCAGGAAGGTGTTTCCATTCCCGGTCACTTATATACACGTTTTCGTAATGGTTGATCATCTGTTTGATATGAAAACGGAGCAGCGCCTCCACTTTGTTAATGGCCGGAGAACCACTGCTATCAACCTCTTCAATATTTACTGTGAAAACGTTGGCTACATTAAAACATATCTCCTGTAAGATTTCAGATTTGGACTGAATATGATTGTACAAACTGGCGGCTTCCACGCCAACATGTTCAGCCAGGTCGCGCATAGAAGTAGCGCTGAAGCCCTTTTTGTGAAATAATTTTGCGGCCACCTCTATAATTGTTTCTTTTTTGGTGCCGTTTTTTTTACTTTTTATCTTGGCCATGGATAGGGCAAATATAATAAAACTAACAGTCGGTAGGCGATCTGATGAACTAACGAACGACAAACTAACGGAAGCACGAACGATACCGTATCCATCAATCAAAAACCGTGTTCCTCCCTGGCTCCCTGTCTCCGTGGTTCATTGCTCCCGCCAGCCGCTAACAGTCGGTAGGCGATCTGATGAACTAACGAACGACAAACTAACGGAAGCACGAACGATACCGTATCCATCAACCAAAAACCGTGTTCCTCCCTGCCTCCCTGTCTCCGTGGTTCATTGCTCCCGCCAGCAACAGGTTTTTAAAGGGAACCCGAAAAAAACAAGTAGGTTTGCACCGTTTTGCCTCGACGCAAGAGGCTGATGGCCGGTTTTATATTTTTAATCATCCCGCGCTGGGATAAATATTGATTCTTTATGTCTCTGATAGTAGTTGGTTCAATGGCTTTTGACGCGATCGAAACCCCCTTTGGAAAAAGCAATAAAATTGTAGGTGGAGCGGCAACATATATCGCCTGGAGCGCCTCGAATTTCACAAAACCTATAAAACAGATCTCTGTTGTTGGCGGTGATTTTCCACAGGAAGAACTTGATGCGTTAACTGCCCGCGGAGTGGACCTCGAAGGTGTTCAGATCAAAAAAGACCAAAAATCTTTTTTTTGGAGTGGTAAATATCATATGGATATGAATACACGGGATACACTTGAAACACAGTTAAATGTGCTTGCAGACTTTCAGCCGGTGGTTCCCGAAAGTTACCAGAGTGCAGAATTTCTAATGCTTGGCAATCTTCTCCCGGCTGTTCAGATGAGCGTTATTGAGCAAATGAAACAACGCCCCAAATTAATAGTCCTCGATACCATGAATTTCTGGATGGAAACAGCCATGCCCGACCTGGAAAAAGTGCTTAAACATGTAGATGTGCTAATGGTGAACGACAGCGAGGCAAGGCAATTAAGCGCACAATTCTCACTAGTAAAAGCCGCCAAGGAGATCATGAAAATGGGACCTAAATACCTGATCATAAAGAAAGGTGAACACGGCGCTTTGTTGTTCTTTGAAAACCAGGTATTTTTTGCACCCGCCTTACCACTCGAGGAAGTTTTTGACCCAACAGGTGCTGGAGATACTTTTGCTGGCGGTTTTATAGGTCATATTGCCCGCACGAAAGACATCTCTTTTGAGAACATGAAAACAGCTATTATCATGGGGTCTGCCATGGCAAGTTTTTGCGTAGAGAAGTTTGGCACACTGCGACTAACCGAAATTAGCAAAGAGGATATTGATGACAGAATTCAACAGTTTGTTCAACTCGTGAATTTTGATATCGCTTTATCGTAACAAGAGGTGCAGCATATCTTCTATATTTCAGTAATATAATTTTAATTTTTATGATTAGAAATGCTTTTTCCACCGTTATCGTTGCTGCTTTTTTAAGCACCCTGTATTCATGTTCCAATCATGCGGCCACGGATCCAGCGAAGGAATTTCTTTCCCTGGCTGACATCGATTCAGCTACAAAACCTGGCAACGACTTCTACCAGTATGCCAACGGCAAGTGGTTGAAAACTGCAGTTATCCCACCAACGGAATCAAGCATAGGGTCCTTTCTGGATATCTACAATAGAACCAAGGCGCACATTCATCTTATCCTGGATTCATTATCAAAAGCAAAAAATGACGAAGGAAGTATTGAACAAAAAGTAGGAGACTTCTATAGTGCTGGTCTTGACTCTGTAACGATTGAAAAGCTTGGCTACCAGCCATTGCAACCATTTTTACTAAAAATAGATTCCATAAAAGATGCAAACGGTGTAATTCAATTTGCAACAGAACAGGCAACTAATGGCAGGCCTTTGTTGATTTCACAGTATGTTGGTGCCGATGAAAAGAACAGTGCTGTAAACATTGCTGTGTATACCCAGTCGGGCCTTGGCTTGCCGGATAGAGATTACTATTTCAAAACCGACTCGGCAACATTAAAAATCGTAGCAGCCTATAAAACCTACCTTTCTAAATTGTTGCAACTTACTGGCGACGACCCTGCAACAGCACTGAGAAAAACAAATGATGTTTATGAACTGGAAAAACAATTGGCCTCCAGCCACCGCAATAACGTAGAATTAAGAGATCCGCAAAGTAATTATAATAAGATGGCTGTTTCAGACCTTGATAAGAAAATGCCATTGCTACATTGGAAACAATTGTTACATTATTTGTCCGTAGAAGCAGATTCTGTAAATGTTAGTCAACCTGCCTATTATGCGCAAGTGAATGACCTCTTGAAAAAGGTTCCTATAGATACCTGGAAATCATACCTGCGTACCCACCTTCTCAATACTTCGGCGAATGCCCTGAGCAGTGATTTTGTCAATGCAAGTTTTGAATACTATGGCAAAGCATTAAGAGGGCAGCAGCAGAATAAGGAAAGATGGGAACGCATTTATCGTTCTACTGACAATAATCTTGGCGAAGCACTTGGGCAGATATATGTTAATAAATATTTTACAGCAGATGCCAAAAAGCGCATGTTGGAGCTTGTGAATAATTTGCAGGAAGCTTTTGAGTCAAGGATAAACAAGTTGGATTGGATGACCGATAGTACCAAAACTAAGGCAAAGGAAAAGCTACACACTTTTATTAAAAAAATCGGCTACCCTGATAAATGGAAAGATTACAGCAAAGTGATTGTTGACAAGAAGAAGTATTACGATAATCTTTTGTCGGCAGGTAAAAATGAATACAATTTTCAAATTGCGAAAGTTGGTAAACCTGTGGATAAAGAAGAATGGGGAATGACGCCACCAACTATCAATGCTTATTATAATCCTACATTTAATGAGATAGTTTTTCCTGCCGGAATTCTGCAATATCCTTTCTTTGATCTTGAAGCAGATGACGCGATAAATTATGGAGGCATCGGGATGGTAATAGGCCATGAAATGACACATGGTTTCGACGACCAGGGCGCCCAGTATGATAAAGAAGGGAATCTTAAAAACTGGTGGTCTCCGCAGGATAATGAAAAGTTCAAAGCTAAAGGTACTCTTGTCGCAGACCTGTATAGTAGTTTCGTGGTAATAGATTCTATGAAGATAAATGGCAGACTTACCCTTGGCGAAAATATGGCCGACATCGGCGGCATTGCGATTGCTTATGACGCTTTTAAGATGACAAAACAGGGAAAAGACACGGTAAAGATTGATGGGTTAACTCCCGACCAGCGCTTTTTTCTATCATTTGCACAAACCTGGAAAGGCAAAACTAAAGATGAATCATTACGCCAGCAGGTGAACACAGATCCCCACTCAACGGATAATTATCGTGTGCTGGGACCGCTGATGAACTTCACTCCTTTTTACACTGCATTCAATGTACAACAGGGAGACAAGATGTGGAAGCCGGAAAACGAAAGAATAAAGATATGGTGAGATGGGTGTTGCATTAGGACCGCTTAGCTATTTACTAATTAGAGGTTTGAACGAGTCTGGAAACAGTTAACCGCAAAGAGTTCGCAAAGAGGAAGCACAAAGGACCACAGAGTTAAATCACATCCGTTGGATAATGGCAATAACTCCAG
>JBBPYM010000441.1:0-14661 GCA_038199905.1 Chitinophagales bacterium
GAACCAACATTAAATGACAACGGTATGTTATTCTTGATAACAGTATTCAGGTTTTGCCCGGTCGATACATCAAAAAAAGTACAGTTAACTACAAGCAGCGGAAACTGGTTCTGTTGGTAATATTGGCTAGGAGTAAGCCTTTTTCTGTCTTCAGCCTCGGCGGTAAATTCAAGGGAAAGATCTTTTAAATCTGCACTGACATAATATGCAATATTAGCCTTGCCATCAATTGCTGATGTAGACTTGTACACGTGCATGGATGCCGGCATATCACCAAAAAGAGAATCCACGTTGTTCCATGCAAGTTGTGAAAAACAAACAGGAGCAATCAACATTAAGACTGCTCCTGGGAAAAAAAATTTAATACTCATATTACACGAATTGCTCTTTTTGCTGAAGCCATGCATTTCTTCCGTACCCGGGTATCACGTGACGCTCACTATGGTAGGATGAGCGAACAAGGGGACCGCTTTCAACATAATCTAATCCCAGTTCGTACCCTATTTCTTTTAAGGCTGCAAATTCATCGGGATGAACAAAGCGATCTACGTTTAAGTGCTTCCTGGTTGGCTGAAGATATTGACCGATAGTTACCACGTCACAACCGTTATCAACCAGGTCTCTTAATGTTTGCACCACTTCTTCCTTTGTTTCCCCTAACCCTAGCATGATACCACTTTTTGTGCGCATTCCACCTTCTTTTAATGTCCGGATCACCTCCATGCTCCGCCAGTATTTAGCCTGTATGCGCACACGCCGGGTAAGCCTTTCAACAGTCTCAACATTATGTGAAACCACTTCCGGTGCAGCGTCAATCACTCGTTGAATATTTTCTTTATCTCCTTTAAAATCGGGAATTAAAGTCTCCAGGGTTGTAGTAGGATTAAGCAATTTAACTGCTTTTATGGTATTGAACCAGACAACGGAGCCACCATCTTTGATTTCATCCCTGTCAACCGAGGTAATTACGGCATGTTTTACTTTCATCAGGTGAATAGCTTCTGCCACACGCTGAGGTTCATCCCAATCAATAGGGTCCGGTCTGCCAGTAGCCACCGCGCAAAAGCCACAGCTCCTTGTACAAGTATTTCCCAGTATCATAAAGGTAGCTGTGCCTTCACCCCAACACTCTCCCATATTTGGACAATTACCACTTTCGCAAATAGTATGAAGCTTGTGAGTGTCTACCAACCCACGAACATGTTTATAACTTTCACCTATTGGTAATTTCACCCTGAGCCAGGATGGCTTTTTAACAATGGAATTTGACTCACTTATTTTGGAAACAACGGGTAATTCCTGCATGATAGATAATTCATTATTTTGATCCAACCTATACAAATACTAATAACCACTTACCCTCGCAAAGGTTCACCTTCTGCGGCCAAACTCAATCGTAATATAGGCATTAAAAAAGAATTGCTTTTCATACTTATAAAGGTCCGAAAAGCCCATGAGCAGTATTTGTTTGGAATAAAATTCAGCATTTACACCGGCTTCAATGGCGGTTACGGTTTCATTAAACCTGCCGTAATCAAACCTCAGTGCAGTTTTAGCATGTAACCCTGGCGACAGCTTTAAATCCCTCCAGCCGACTGTAAAGCCTGAAGCAGACAAAATGCCGTATTTTGTAATGGCGGTATCCGTGAAAGTGGTACGCACCCTTTCGCGTGTAACACCATTTTCCACATCGATATAATAAGGTTTGATTAATCCTATCGAGATCCCGCCTGCATACAGGGCTGTTACCGCTACCCCATTTTTGTTGGCTTTGCCGCCAATGGTATATTGCTGGCCATATCCAGCTTTTAACTGGTAAAAATTATTTGCTTTGGCAAATTTATATTGAGTGGCATTACCAAATGCGTCAAAACTGATCGTCGCCTTTTCCTCCCTGTTACTCAGTTTTTCGTTAAGCTCAAATTGTAATAGGTTCGTTTTACGGGGTGACACATATTTACCACGTTCGTACATTATACCATAACCATCCGTGTTAATTTTAATACCAAACACTTTATGAGTACGGAAAATGATCTCACCTTCTTCCTCCTCGTGCTTTAAAATATTATTTTGCTGCTGACGTTTTTCAGCCTTTTTATCATTCCTCGGCTGCCTGGGCTCACGGTTGTCCTGCGCGATAGAAACCATCCCTGCCAATGCCGCTGTTATAATCAACAAAAGTTTTTTCACCGTAATGTATTTGAGTTTCTAACGTAAATTTATGCAAAAATTATACATAATGACTTCGACTGTTATTTACGATGGTAGTTTAAGAACAATTGCCACCCACTTACAATCCCAAACTACTATTGAAACTGATGCCCCGCTGGACAACCAGGGAAAGGCCGAACGCTTTTCTCCATCAGATCTTGTGGCAACCGCCTTGGGTAGTTGTATGCTCACCATAATGGGCATTAAAGCACGGGATTTGAATATAGACCTGGTAGGTGCCAAGATAGAAATTGAAAAGATCATGAAGTCTGAACCTCGAAGGATTGGAGGAATTAATTTAACATTTTCTTTTCCAGGCAGTTTAAAGTTGGGGGACAAGGAAAGAACGATTCTTGAAAGAGCCGCACATACCTGCCCGGTAATTTATAGCATCCACCCCGATATCGAAATCAAAGTAATTTTTTATTGGGAAAGTGTACCGGCTTAGCCTTCTCCATCATGTTGCTAATTGTAGTGTTGTCAAACTCCATGCTGACCCTGACCTTGACTATACTTTTAATAAAGCATTCCCTATGGCACATTCGAGGCATCTTTTATAATCACAGTATTGGGTTTTCAATTCGAGCAGGGACTGGCTGTCGTACGCGTTTTTATTAGTCACCCCCGTTTGCGACCATCCTCTCGTGATCCGGTTATTTTCCGGCATAATTTCCCCCATCCACCCGAGCGCTTTGTTGATATACTGAAGCTCACCATGATAAGAGCCGTAAGCATATAATATTGGAACGATTGTATTTACGAGGATGTTGTCTACCATATCTTCACCCAGTTTCTTCACTTTGTACGCACTTTTCTCGTCAAACCGGTAATGGTAATGCCAGTAATCATTGGCAGTGGTATTTAATAATTCTCTTACTTCCTGCAAGGACTGTATTTCTTTTATACGGGAGAATAGGTGGGTAGATTGTTGAATGAGCATAGCCAGTTGAGCCAGGCGGATCGAGGGGAAAGAGGAGGGCCTCATCCTTAAAAATTTAAGAGCAACAAAAACTTTTGGCAACTGGTACTTTTTCCGCAGGAATCGATACTCTTTTTGCAGCATTCTTGGGTAATCTTCTTCAAACCTAGCTTCCAGCAGGCCTGCCTGCCCGAAAAGCAATGATTCAAGTTGATTAATCTGCGATTTGTGCTTGGTGAGGATATTAATCGGTAGTGATTGAGCGACCGCTTCAAACGCTTCAGCGTTCACACGGATTCCGAAATTCCGGGCTATGAGCCACCAAAATGTTTCTTCCCAGTGCCACCGATTTCGTTTGTATAAGTCTAAGATGTAGGTTGACTTTCGCTGGAGCCTTTCTATCATCATTCTTTCTTTCCATTTTAGCCAGGTAACCTCGTTTACCTGGTGCACTGTATTTTCACAGGGAACAAAAAGCATGTTTTGCATCCATTCTTCGTATCGCTGTAACAATAAATTGGAAACCCTTGGCTGCAGTTCCAGTACCGGCAGGTGAAAAACTGGCGTGTCGGGAGGTTCATCATTGTGCCAGACTACATGAAGGACTATGTTGTTAAAATTACTGTCTGTTTGATGAGAATGCTTGAACCAGTCCGAAGTATGTATGTGCAATTCAATATTCCCGGCCCAGAGTGTTTCCCCAAGACGGATCTTCGCAGATAAGAAATCCGGGCCCTGGTTTGTGTTCCAGGTGCCTGGAACAATGATTTGTAAGGGCTCACCCTGTTCTGTCAGTAATTCGTTGCGATTAAAATACTGAAGCTGCCAGATAAATTGAAGAAGTTTCTCTGTCATGAGATAAAAATTTTATTAGCTGAAATGAGCGGATAAATTACGCTCGCTAACAGCTCAATAAAACCGTTTTATCCCCTTAAAACTTACGGATTATTTATCGTACCAAGCGCCTGAACTACCCTGCTTACGGGTAGGCCCATAACATTGTAAAAATCGCCAAAGACGGCTTTAATACCCACCACGCCGATCCATTCCTGGATAGCGTACGCCCCCGCTTTATCAAGGGGCCGGTACTTGTTTACATAAAATGTTATTTGTTCTCTCGTGAGGTTATGAAAATGAACTTCAGTAGTGTCAGCAAAAGCAATTTCTTTTTCATCAAAGGAAATTACTACGCCAGTTATTACGAGGTGTTTTCTTCCGGATAAAGATAAAAGCGTATCTATCGCTTCTGTAAGGCTTTTGGGCTTCCCTATGATCACACTGTCTAACACAACCACGGTATCAGCAGCTACGATAATCCGGTCGTTGCTCAATTCATGTTTTACAGCCAGTGCCTTGTTCCTTGCAATGTAAACGGGCACTTCCTCTGCAGACAGGTCTGAAGGATATAATTCATCTGTTTCTTTAACAATTACGTCAAACGGAACTTCCGCCCATTCGAGCAACTGCTTTCTTCTTGGCGACTGCGACGCGAGTATGATTCGTTCCATATTATTGGGTTGATGAGCGGCTGAAAGCGCTTAGCAATAAGCCGGTTTTTAAGTTACCCTCATCCGCGGTTTTGCACTGTAACCATTATTTTTCTCCGTTTACCTGAAAGACCTTCCGTCGGCTGATAGCTGACAACCCATAGCCCTTCAACTGTAAATCTTAAAAAAGATCATCGACAAAATACCTGTAAGCATCACCAGCTTGATCTGCTCACTTAATTTGTGATAATCTTCCTGCACCATGGCTTTGCCTAATTTTCTCAGAATATAAATCAGCGGCGCAATGATAAAAATAGTACAATATATCGCGGAAAACCACCAATGGAGTTGGAGGGCATAAAACTGCACTATACAAAGCGCACCAATTAAAACAACCAGCCAGGTGGCAACAAATATTTTGGAGGCAGGAATGCCCCAAACGATGGGCATCGTTCTGCAACCATATCGTTCATCGCCTTGTATATCCTCCAGATCTTTAACAACCTCCCTTATCAATGAAATGATAAATGCAAAACCACCATACAGCACTGCCACTTTAAACAAAAGCGTAATATACTTTTTATACTTGTCAGATTCAACACTAAACACGTAGTAAAGACGCAACTCACAAAAATAAAGCACTATTACTACCCAGGCTGTCAGCAAAGAAATAATGACGTTGCCTATCAGTAATTCCTTTTTGAATGTTGTTGTATAAAACCAGAGCAGAATAGCACTGCAAAGATTTATCAGGCCAAGCAGCACATTATTTATCTTATACCCCACATAGAAACTCAATGCTATGCCTAGAATCGTTAAGATAAGGTGCCATACAATGGCCCACCTTCTACGAATTACTTTCTCTACAATAATGCGGGACGGTTTATTGATTTTGTCAATATTCAGATCAAAATAGTCATTTATAATATACCCTGCAGCGGCGATCAGAACGGAAGCTATAACCAGTAATACAAAGAGTGAAGGTTTTAAAAAGCTTTCCTGGAAAACATAAATACTACGTTCGGCAGCATAAATGAAACAGTAATAAAACAAAACCTGGGTAATAGCAATAAAAAACAGGTTCTGCCATCGAACAAGTCTAAAAAAGGCTTTTAATAGCGTCATCAATATTTATTCAACGCCGAAGATAGCTCTTGGAAGGCGAAGCGTAAAGCGGCAGACGTTAATTATTTGCTGCTAATGCTGGTATCTGTCGGCCAGTGATCATTCAACTTTAATACCTTTTCTATAACATCCCTGGCACAGCCGTAACCACCTTTGATCGGGGAAACATACTTTGAAATACTTTTTATTTCAGCAGCGGCATCCGCCGGGGCACAAGAAAGACCGATCATCTGCATGGCAGCATAATCAGGTATGTCATCTCCCATAAATAAAATTTCATTGGTCGAAAGCTTCTTTTCGTCAATATATTCAATGAGTTTCGCTTTCTTGTTTTCGACGCGAATAAAAACATCCTTGATACCCAGCTTAGTTAACCGGTCATGTACGGCTTCAGAATTCCCGCCGGTGATAATAACCACATTGTATCCTTGTTTAACCGCCATTTGAAGTGCATAACCATCTTTAATGTTCATTCGACGTACCATTTGACCGTCATCAAAAATGCCTAAAGTGCCATCTGTTAAAACTCCATCCACATCAAATACAAACGTGGTAATCTTGGCAAATGCTTCTAGTAAATCCATGGAATTATGCAAAGTTTAAAATTCAAGGCCAAAACTACGTAAGACAAAGTTTGGAAGATGAAATTATTTGATGCGTTCACCTGGTTTTTTCTCCAGGTGAAAAACCCAATTATCCAGACAAATAATGCTCTAAAACCAATGGAGTAAGACAAACGAAAGTTTATATTTTGTACTTTAAAGTTTTCCCTCAACGAATTTGCAATGCTGCAATGGATATTGAAAAACTTTTTAGTTATTTATTCCCGGCTTTACAAGCTAGCTTTTTACCCGATAACAGTACTTTCTGTCCATGATAGATGTTGCTTAATTTCGTTGATCCATCCGGTTTGTTAAGCGGGATGAAGTTAACCAGTACAAATCAGCACCCTTTAAATGACTGTTCACATTCAAAGATTACTCTCCCGTATGCTTCCGGTCATCTGCCGATACAGCTTTTGAAACAGCGGGTATGCACTTAACAAATCCAGGTGCTTGTTGATAGTGATCTCATCTTTTCTGATAGCCGGCCCGGTTGTGAGCAATGCTGGCGATTTAATCGCAAGACGCATGGCCGTTTCCATTGCCAACGGATGTAACATGCTGAAATCAATGGACTCCTGCCGACAAAAATTTTCCGTCACCGCATACAAATGGTTGGTGAAGTTATTAACAACAACAGCAGCAACATGTAATTTGAGGCGCTCCTCATCAGTTGCGACAGATACATTCGACGATAGCCTCGCAGCAATGCTCCAGGCCAACTCTGCTGCTTTTTTGTTATTCCCTTCAACTAGAAAAGGGATTTCCGTAAGCACATCCATTTCCTTACGCAGGCTTTGCAATGGATATAATACACCGAAGTTCATAGAAACGCACTTTAGCACTTTCATCGGCACCGAGCCTGCAGTATGCAACACCAGCTGATTATGCAACACCAGGTGTTGATCCAGTTCGTACAAGACCTTGTCTGTAATTGCCACCAGGTAAATATCGCCGTCTGTACTAATTTCCTCCCACAAACCGCAACTGCTACATTCCAGTTCCTCCGCCAATGTAGCCGCATCTCCTGCATTCCTGCCAAATACCTGTGTAATTATAAAACCAGATTTTTTCAGTTTTCTGCCAAGAACGAATGCAACATTACCTGTTCCAACAATTACAACCTTCATATAGTAACTTTATCTAAATTTCTGTTAGCAACCTGTGGCACGACTCCCATAATTTATACATAAACAAAGTGAAGTTAAAAGAAAAAGTAGCAGTTGGTTATATAAAGGCGAATCTAAGGATATTGGCGGTGCTATCAAAAAAAAGGGCGGCCCAGAAAGCATTGAAGTTGTTGTGCACACCCTTTTATAAAACATACATCAATACAACACCGCTGTTCATGCAAGCCGAAAAACTGCAATGTATTATTGACAATAAAAAGGTGGTAGGTTACCGCTGGAATCACCCCGGTAACAAAAAATTCCTGGTGATCCATGGTTTTCATTCATGTGCAAAAAAATTCGAACGATATATTAGGCTGATGATGGACAAAGGATATGAAGTGTTGGCTTTCGATGCACATGCACACGGTGAGAGCGAAGGCAAACAGGTAAACGTACTGCAATATAAAAACATGATAGTTGAAATCTGCAAACGGTATGGCCCTGTAGATGCTTACCTGGCCCATTCTTTTGGCGGACTGGCAGTAGCACTTGCCCTGGAAAGTATAAACCATAACACGGAAACAAAACTTGTACTGATAGCCCCGGTAACCGAAACAACATCCGCCGTAGACATGTTTTTCAACTTTTTGAAATTAAGTAATGCTATTCGCGAACCTTTTGAAGACCTGTTCATTACCATTGGCGGGGTCACTGTAAAATGGCTTTCCATTTCAAGGGCAATAAAAAATATCCGTGCAAAAGTATTATGGGTGCACGATGAAGAGGATGATATCACTCCCTGGAAAGATGTTTTACCGTTGATGCAGGAGAAACCTCCGAATGTGGAGTTCCTGGTTACAAAAGGATGGGGCCATCGCCAGGTATATCATGAGGAAAAAGTAATCAACGCCATCAACGACTTTTTGTAATTTTAAATCCCGATCATGTTATTTGAAGCCAGCCTGGAGTTTGCAAAGAAAATGGATAAAAAGGATCCGCTACAAAAGTTTCGTCACAAATTTCATTTCCCCGACCACGATAAAAAGAAGTCGGTCTATCTTTGCGGCAACTCCCTCGGTTTACTTTCTAAAAATGTCAAAGGTGCGATTGATACTGAGCTTAACGACTGGAAAACGTTGGCTATTAACGGTTACGTACATGCGAAAAACCCCTGGCTGTACTATCAGCACAACTTTAAAAAGCCATTATCAAGGCTCGTCGGCTGCACCGAAGAAGAGGTAACGGTAATGAATGCGCTCACCGTCAACCTTCACCTGCTGATGTTTTCCTTCTACCGTCCGGAAGGCGCCCGTTATAAAGTACTGATGGAATCGGGTGCGTTTCCAAGTGACCAGTACGCCGTAGAAACACAGGTTAAATATCATGGGTATAACCCTGCGGACGCAATTATAGAAATAGCCCCCAGGAATGGTGAAAAAATACTGCGTAACGAAGACATCTTACAAGCAATCGATGACCATAAAGACAATCTCGCGCTGGTATTATTTGGTGGCATTAACTATTATACAGGCCAACTGCTGAACATGCGGTCAATCACGACGGCTGCACAAAAAGCAGGCGCTTTTGCAGGGTTTGACCTGGCACATGCAACCGGCAATGTTCCCCTCTACCTGCACGAATGGGGAGTGGATTTTGCAGCCTGGTGCTCCTACAAATACCTGAATGGTGGCCCAGGTTCTGTGGGTGGTGTTTATATAAACGAAAAATTTGGTAACAACCTGCAATTCCCTCGACTGGCAGGTTGGTGGGGAAATGAAGAAAAAACCAGGTTCGGAATGACAAAGGGATTTATTCCCCAGGCCGGAGCTGATGGATGGAACATGAGTACTGCCCAGGTTTTCAACATGGCGCCGCTAAAAGCTTCTCTTGAATTAATTGACAAAGCCGGAATTACTAATCTGCATCAGAAAAGTATTTCCCTAACTGGTTACCTGGAATTTTTGTTGGGCAGGTTGACTAATTCCAATTGCGAAATTATTACTCCTGCTGATCCTTTACAAAGGGGGGCGCAGCTTAGTTTATACTTTAAGGAAAATGCCAGGGAAATACACACCGGATTGATTAACAACGGCATCGTTGTCGACTACCGGGAGCCTGGTGTTATCAGAGTGGCCCCAGCACCCATATATAATTCCTTTGAAGATGTTTACCGGTTTTTCAAAGTGCTGTTGAAGGTTAGCCGGTTCTGACTTAAATGAAACTGCCCTTCAACTTAGAGGCTATGTTTATTTTCCATCGGTGTCACCATGAAGCCTTTCTTACGAAGTAAATTTATCAGGCCTTTTTCGCCCGGAAGGTGTGCCGCACCAACAGCAAAGAGAACTCTGCCGGACGGCAAAATTTTAAGCATCTTTTTCACCCAGTCTTCATTACGGTTAAATAACAGTAGGTCGATGAATTCTGAAACACCACCTTCCTCCTTTTCGGTGAGTTCCTGTATTTTTTTCAGGTCCTGCGATTTATAAACCGCTACCAGCTCCCTGGTTACTTCAGCATTTTTATCCACGCTGTCAATATATTTTACCAGTTCCTGTGCCTGCTGGTCATAAGGAATGCTATCAAAAACGCTTGCCTGGAATTGTACTGTTTCTAACCCTTTAATTTCTTTTTTATACTGTTTTGACTCTTCCATGATTGCCTGCTCCATACCTGCCTGGGTGTTACAGGCCATCATTTTTTCAGAGATCAATGAACTTATAAAGTACGGTTTAAAATACTGCATCATTTCAAGTGGGATCATTCCAGGGTTTTCTTCAAAATAGTCTTTAACCTTTTTATATTCCGCATTGCTTAAAAAATCCTGCAGCTTTTTATTTCCGGTCATCTTTAGATATTTCATGGCGCCAAGCATCTCCACAAAATTATCCATATCAATCTCAAAATATATCTGTTCGCTTTCTTTAATGACGTTTCTCAGGTTGTCGCTTAGCTTTGTATCCTCGGCACATAACAGGTGCATGGTACCAAACAGGAAAGATGACTTTTGCATTCCGTTACCCGATATTTCCCACAACAAAGTATTCTCTGAGATACTTTTCTGCGCCATGGAAAAAAAAGCCATGAACCAAACGCCAATACCCGTTAACACAAACTTTTTCATAATAATTTTAATTACATCTTGCCAGGTAAGCCTTCATGCTAACCAAGGTTGAAAGGGCCTGCTTCTTATCAAATATCATTGCCTTTTGTAAAGTTCTCATTGTGATGTTAGCTAACGATATCCTTAATATGTACTAACTATCGCCAGAGTGAGATCTAATAGAACTTTTATTCCACAACTGCTTCTTCTCCATACATCTGTCCCTTGAACTTCAATGAAGGCGAAGAAAGAAAAGGGCCAAGTCCAAGCTCATCCCACTTATTATCAACAGCTTCGATCACATCATCTGAAGCAACGATGATGTTGGGCCAGTCTCGCTGAAAATTATCAAACTCCTTTGTCTTCCTGGTGCCATCAAGTCCAAGACAGGCAAAGGCTTTGCCCGCCTGTGCCTGAGCATTTCCCTGCACCAGCATATTATCACGTTTGGGATCAAGGTTATTACAAAATCGCCATAAGGCAATAGGCAGATCCAGCGGATCTACGGTGTGCTCTACATAAAGAATTATTTTAACCGTTTGTAATATTGAAAACTTCGTCAGTAGTTCCTGGTGAAGTTCTCTTACATGCCCCTTCCGGTTTTTTTCAACGGAAATTATCAGGCAGGAAATCCCCTTTTTCACCAACCTGTCATTTATCTCTTTTATTTCAGGGAAAGACTCCTTAAGCAGTGCAACATAAGACTCATTGTTTACTTCAGGATAGCTGATCAACATGTCATCAATTTCTTCTTCGTATTTGGCAGTTCCGTCAATACACATCTTACCGCCAAAGCCGAGTTTGCTACAGCTATGATCGAGCACATCCATCGGGCCATTGCTAAAGATTACATCCGTTGCCGGGTTTAGGTTTTTAAATACATACTTCGCAAGTGCTTCATAATCCTGGATCTTTACATGTTCGTCTGCAAGCACCAGGATTTTGTTAAACATCATCTGGCCCGCACCCCACATGGCATTCATCACCTTCTGTCCCTGTCCGGCGTATTCCTTTTTAATTTGCGTGATAACCAGGTTATGGAAAACGCCTTCAACAGGCATGTCCATGTCCATAATTTCCGGCACCATCGTCATTTTTATAGGAGCCAGGAATATTCTTTCTGTAGCTTTTCCTAGCCAGGCATCCTCCTGTGGTGGTATGCCGACGATGGTTGCAGGATACACGGCATTTTTCTTATGTGTAATACAGGTAATATGAAACCTTGGGTACCAGTCAGGTAGTGAATAATAACCAGTATGATCACCAAAAGGTCCTTCCCAAATGAGCTCGTCGTTTGGATCAACATATCCTTCAATAATAAAATCAGCGTCGGCAGGAACCTCGATCTCGGGTTGGGTAAGACATTTTACAAGCTCTACCTTTTTCTTCCTGAGAAAACCCGCAAGCATGTACTCATCCACGTTCTCCGGCAGCGGCGCAGTGGCACTATAAGCATATACAGGATCACCGCCCAATGCTACAGCCACCGGCATCATCATGCCATTCTTTTTATATTCATTGAAATGTTTGGCAGACACTTTATGTTTGTGCCAGTGCATACCCGTAAGTGCCGGACCAAAAACCTGCATCCTGTACATGCCAACATTGCGTGAAAGCGTGTTAGGATCTTTGGTATGAATAATGGGTAATGTAACAAATGGACCACCATCTTTTGGCCAGCAGGTAATTACAGGAAGTTTCGTGATATCGGGAGTCTCCATCCTTACTTCCTGGCACTCTCCTCTGCCTGATCTGACTTTAGGCATCCAGCTCGCAAACTGCCCTAGTTTTGGAAGCATTTTTAGTTTATCAAACATGCCTTCTTTTGGGGCAGACAACAGCTTGAATAAAGCCTCAATTTCATGAGCAGTATCATCCAGGTGATCGACACCCAGTGCCAGGCACATCCTTCGCTCACTGCCATAAGCATTCATAAGCACCGGGAACTCGTAACCTGTATTTTCAAATAGCAATGCTTTACCACCATTACCGCTTTTACTGATGCGGTCTGTGATTTCCGCTATCTCAAGCTTTGGATCTACAAAAGATTTTACCCGGATCAGTTCCCCGGCTTTTTCCAATACATCTATAAACGCCTGTTGATTTTTAAATGCCATTCGATTAAGTTTCGGTGCAAAAGTAAAACACAATTGAATGGCTTAATGTTTAAATAGTTAATCGAAGGTTAGATTGCGCTGAGTAGTGAGCCAGGTTAACCAGGTTTTCGCAGCTTGAGAACTTCTATTGTTGAACTCTGCCAGCTGTCATAAAACCCTAACCGGGCAGCCCGTTCGGTTACTGCCCCGTCCGGATGAACGGCCTGTTCTAAGACCAATACTGATAGTAAGACCCTGGAAATAATACCAGTCTTTCTGAGTGGCACCTCCTCTAATGGTTAACGCGGGGGGATAAGCACCAGGAGAACCTTTAAGTTCACCACCTCTATAAGCCATCTCAACGGCTTTGGCACCGCGTGCAAGGTGGAGGGCCGCCTCATCAACATAAGTTGTGCTCACATCATCAAGATAATCTGTAAATAACTTACGCATCCCCAACTCATATCCCACCGTTACATTTTCTGACACCCGGAATTTAAAGCCCAGACCCATTGGGATGGCCAACTGTGTGAGGTGGTAGGGTTTTCTCTCAGGGTATTGATCCAGCCCCTGTCCCTCCGTGCTTAACGGTTGCAGTGAAACCCTGTAACCCAGCGAATCAAACGCATAGGGATTAAAATGATAAACTGCCATACCACCGAAAACATAGGGAACAATTTTTCGCTCGTCAGGATCTAGCAGATTGTATTCCAGGATTAAATTGCCTTCAACAATTTTTGATTCAAAACTCAGATTGCGCTCCTGGAGAGATTTGCGGTTAAATTTGTCTGAAGCACTTACTTTGCCATACATAATACCCCCACGCAAAGAAAAATGATTGGTGAGCTCATATTGAAGCCCGGCACCAAAAGCGTTATTTGATTGGTCAAACGTTACAGGCTTATCCTGCATATCCCCCATATAATTGGCAAATCCGCCAAAAAGATTCAGGTGCAAACGCTGCGCCATTAACGCCACCGGCGCCATCATAAAAACAATGATAAAAAGCCTCTTCATAATACAAGTATTGGGATATAAAACTGCGACCTTAAACCAGGAACGTTGCATTGTTCATCAAGAATTCCGAACGATTCCGTAAATACAAGCAAGTATAGCGCCAGTCATGTGTTAAAGCCTTGTTTAAAAAATTAACGGCCATCAAACTAAAACAACACCTAATTTTGGTGACTATGCAGAAATTCGAATATACACATTTGCTTCCCGCTGATTTTAGCCCTGATTCAAAGGTATGGGTTTACCAAAGCAACCGGCTTTTTACCATCGGTGAAGCAATACAGATAGAAGACCTTCTTAAAAGTTTCGCACAGAACTGGAAAAGCCACGGCGACCCGGTTAAAGGCCACGCCGACCTTCTCTTCGGCCAGTTTATAATATTAATGGCCGACGAAACTGCCACTGGTGTTAGTGGCTGCAGCACTGACGGGTCTGTTAGGATAATCAAACAAATAGAGAAGACCTTTAATGTGGCAATGTTCGACAGGCAGTTACTTGCTTTTGTAGTTAAAGATAAAGTGCAGCTTATACCTATCTCGCAGTTGAATTATGCCCTGGAAAATAATTTTATTAACACAGATACTATCTATTTTAATAACCTTGTTCAAACAAAGGAAGAGCTGGAATCTAACTGGCTTAAGCCCGTAAAAGACAGCTGGCTCGCCAGCAGAATCAAGGTTAGCTAAACGGCTTTACTCACTAGTTGACGTTTATTAGTCGCAGGGATCGAAACGAACCGAACATGAAATCGTTTTACACCTCTGCCGCCAATGAAACAAAATAATCAAACTATTTTTTACGCTCCTCTTCCTTGATCTTTAAACTTTCCAGCAATCTTTTCCGCTGTTTGTTAGAAATCGTTGCCTTGTTCTTATTAAGATTATAGCTGATAGCCACCCGCACATTCCGGGTGTTAGAATTATTAACGCTTTGTACGTTAAAATTACTGCCTGTAGTAAAAGTCGTATACTGTTGCTGCGCAAACAGGTCGATTA
>JBBPYM010000442.1:0-8073 GCA_038199905.1 Chitinophagales bacterium
CTGAAAATAGTGTCAGCTTTTTCTGCTGGTCTAAAGTTATGGTTGCTTCTTGCGTTGTAAATTATCTTTCCTGATGTGGTTACAGAATAAATGCTTCGAATAAATTTCATCATTGTTTTTGATGGCGCAATTATATAGCTCGCCTGTCTTAATCCGGCCTGCACACGGTTAAAATATTCATTCCACTGCTTTGGAGGTTGCTCATTTTTAACGGCCCACCACCAGGAGCAAACATCCGAATGTGCAACCACTATTACAGGAGCCTTCCAGCCGAGGGAACCATAAGCGTAGCAATTTAAATGGATAAGATCAGGTTGTAGCTCTTCTTCTAATTGAAGTAACCAATCTCCCGAAGCTTTGATGGAATCCCAGGGCTGTTCCATCCATTCCAGTTTGAAGTCTGTTTCATACAGGGTAACATTTTGCAGGTTTGCTGCTTCCTTCATTTGTGCCGGCTGCATGAGGGCGCCTGTTGTTACCAGGTATATCTTCACGTTATAAGGTATCAGGGCCTTACATAACTCTAACGCATAAGACCACACGCCGCCAACGGTGTCCGTTGTCATTAAAATGCGGATGGTGGTATTTCTAGATATCCCGTCCATAAATCTTGTCTATAACTTCGGCTGATTTCAAATACTGTGCGGCTTCGTTGTTATAGTCTGCGCTGACAGATAATTTTTGAACCCAGTCAATCAGTGCTTTTCCGCCCCAGTCATCGGGGGGAGACACCAGCACCTCGGTTTTTGTTCCGCGATAATGAAGACCCACAAAATCGTAAAAAGATCCGTTTACATTCTTTAGCGCCACGCCACCCGATGTGCCAAAAAAAGAAGCTTCAATAACGGCATCAGAACCCGCAGCCAGATTCCAGGAGCATGATAGTTGAGCTGTTATATCACCCAGTTCCATCGCAACGGTGGCATAATCTTCTACAACCTGTTTGCCTTTAACCGAAACTCCTTTAGCGAGCAAGCTGCTGGTAACTTTTGTTACCTGCGGAAAATTTAATGCGTATAACATCAGGTCGATCAGGTGAATACCGAGGTCTAAGACACAACCTCCGCCGGACAGAAGAAGATCATAAAACCAGGGTTTATCCGGACCGTAGGCATTATGAAATTTGAGATCAACGGCAAAAATTTTACCGAGGCTGCCTGATTGAATAAAGGGAAAGATCTTCTGGAACGCTGCTGTATAACGATAGGAGAAATCGCCACCCAGCAACCTGTTATTCTGCCTGGCGGTTTCCACTACGGATTTTACCTCTTCCAGGTTTCTACCAAGTGGTTTTTGACAAAAAACCGCCTTGCCGCTCTCCAAGGCAGCAACCGCCTGCTGCTTGTGTAAGGCGCTTGGAGTGGCAATTATTATTCCTTGAATATTTTTACTTGAAAGAATGTCCTCGTAAGAATTGCTAATATTAGCGGCGGGGGCAATTTTAAGGGCTTCATTAATACATTCAATGGAAGGATCCGAGATTAAGTTTATGTGTGCAAGATTACTTTCAACGACAGCTTTGAGCCTGGATCTTCCTATCCAGCCCACACCGGCAAAAGCTAAATTTGGTTTTAACAATTTTAAAGTTTTCAGGAGGTTAACGTTATAGTTGTACCAATGCTTTCATAAAACCATCAGGCCGGCTGCTGGTTAGTTCAAAGGCTTTTGACAAATCAGCCAGGGGAACAATATGAGTATATAAAAGATCGGTGTTAATTACCCCATTGCACATAGCATCAACCGCCAGTTGCATACCAGATAAATATTTAGCATTATCACGCTCATGGGCATTAATAACATCAATTCCTTTCCAGTTCCATTTTTGCATGTTTACCTGCCTGAGCCCGTCCTGGTGATAACCCGCGATAATCATCTTTCCACCTTCGCCGACGATTTCGGATGCTATATCTATTGCTTCTTGTTTGCCCGTTGCTTCAATAACTCTTGAACAAAAGGCATCGCCGGTGATCTCTCTTACCTTATTGGTTACTTCCCATGTGGTGGTTAACTGAACAAGTTCATCCGCACCATACTGTTCTGCAAATTCCAATGAATATAAGCGGCGGGAAATAGCTATCAGTTTTGCTCCGCGCTGCTTCACCAGCTGGCATAAAATGGCACCGAGAAACCCAATTCCAATGATTGCAACTACATCATCTTTTGATATATCGCTGCGGTTAAAAATATTCATGGCGCAGCCCAAAGGTTCACCGGGGAACGGTGTATTATAGAGAGCGCGGGGAATTTTCACAAGTGCGCTCTCTCTGGCGACGTCATATTCAGCATAGGCATGGTAAGAAAGAAAAGCAACATGATCACCAGCCTGTATTTTTTTTACTTCATCACCAATTTCTTCCACTACCCCCCAGCCTTCATGACCCGGAGCACCAGACTCCACAGGGTATTGGAACCATTCACGGCCTTCCCATAATGGTATGCTGGACGTACAAACTCCGCATCCTTCAACCTTGATTTTTACTTCATCAACTTTCAACAGTGGCAGTGCCGTTTCACGTAATTCAAAAGTCCGAGGTTTTGTCAATACAGCTGAAATCATTTATAACACCTGGTTTAGTAATTTACTTCCTTTATGCAAAGTTTATGGACAAGTCGATGATCAGACCGGGTTACTAATTTTATGTTTCGCAATTTTTGTTATATGGTTCATGACAGCATTTTCTTCCAGCCAGTTAGAGAGGTACTGTACGCCTTCCATGATGGAAGTATGGGGTTTCCAACCTGTAACCGCATTAAACTTGCTAAAATCTGAAACATAATACTTCTGGTCACCTGGTCTCCAGTCGCTAAATCTTACATCGGGCTTTTTGCCGGTAATCTCCCCTATAATTTCACATAACTCAAGCAAGCTAATTGTATTTTCCACGCCGCCACCCATATTAAAAGCATTTCCGGAAATCAAATCGATATTCTCCATTGCCAGTATGTAGGCATTTACCAGATCGTCTACAAACAATACATCCCGTACTTGTTTACCATCTCCATAAAGCATTATGGGTTTATTTTTCAACGCCTGTATGAGAAAATGCGCAACCCATCCCTGATCTTCCGTACCAAACTGATGCGGACCATAAATACAACTCATCCGGAATACAGCGGTCTTAATTCCAAACGTTCTTGAATAATCAATCATGTACTGATCCGCTACTCCTTTGGTACATCCATACGGACTGTGAAAATCGAGGTTTCTTTTTTCACCGATACCGTGTTTGTCATAGAAGGTGTTTTCAGGGTAATAGCGGGTACCGTTCATGACGATTCCGAGGTCTTCTAGGCTTCCATACACTTTATTGGTAGAAGCAAATACTACTGGTGGCTGGTGTTTACTCTTCCTAATCGCTTCCAGCAGATTCAGCGTTCCCTGGGCATTCACCTCAAAATCATGAACCGGATTTACCAGACTTGATGTTACGGCCACCTGTGCGGCAAAGTGAAAGATCTGAACCGCATTCTGAACAGCAGCTGAAACAGCGGCTTTATCACGGATGTCGGCTACCATTATGTGGAGGTTCTCCGGATATTTCGCTCGAAGCCAAAAAAGATTATTTGCCACCCCATCGCGTGACAGGTTATCGAAAATACATATCTTTTTCCCCTGCATCAACAACTTGTCTGCCAGGTTCACCCCAACAAAGCCGGCACCACCGGTTATAAGCGTATATTGATCGTTGGCGTTTTCAAATGTTCCAATTACAGGTTCCGTCATCCATTTATATTCGTGGATTTTTTGTAAGCCCCTTGCAGAGAGCATGGTGTAGAGGAGCTTAGGGAGATTATCAGCGGTTTTCATTCCCAGGTGGCGTTTCTTTTCGTTAATGTTGTAATCGCCAAAAAGCGAGTCACCCGGGGATTCGTCTTTTAACCCGTGCCAGTATACACGTTCACAACTGATATTTATAAACTTGATAAATTCTTTTAGTTGCGCGTGTTCTGTTTGTTGCCAGGTAGAAAACCCAGCTTCCGTAATCCAGATCTTTGCTGGCATCTGAAATTCGTCCAAAACTTTCTGAACATTGCTAATCTCTATGTTCCAGTTTTCACTTAAAGATCCATCGTTGGAACAATCGATACCTAACACATCAATGTTCTGTATAAAGCCACCGCTGAACAAACGTCTCAGTCCCTCCAGATCAAACGGATTCATACCACCCAAAACAGTTTTCTTTCCAAGTTTCTGAAAAATCTTTACTGCCTTGCCTAGCAGCCCGCTTGCTAGTTCCAGGTCTTTCCCTACAGTAACAGTGCGTGGCGGCAGGGTGCTCTGTTCGAGACGTACTTCTATAAATTTAAAAAATGATCCATAACGATTGATCAGATCCTCCACAAAGCCGCTGAAACTGTCGGGAGCATATTCAGGACCTAATCCGTCCGTGACATCTGAAGGGTTGGGGTATAAAATACAGGGGAGCAGTTGCAGCTCTTTGCCAATCGTTGAAAATAACCAGTCAAACCACTGCTGTCCGGTTTCAGAATGCCAGTTAGCCCACAACACGTTAGTTCGTATTCCTGTTAAACCCAACTTTTTGAAGTCAGTGATTGTTCGTTCCACCTCTTCATAATCAAACATGTGAAAACTCTGAGATAATCCAACTTTCTTACTTTTATCATTGATTGTAAGGTCATCTAAATACTCTTTTGCCGCCATTTTGATATTAGATTATATATATTAAACTGTAAGACCTCTTATTGCCAATTCATTTCGTGCGTGCTTTACTTTATCTTCTGATGTTTGTCCGCTTAGCCATTCAGCTAGTTCAACCAGACCATGTTCGAGTGTAACCTTTGGTTCATAACCCAGAATAGCTCTTGCTTTAGAGATGTCAGCAAAACAGTGACGTATATCGCCCACCCTGTACTTACCGCATACATCTGGTTCGATATGGTTTTTGTTCAGTATTCCTGATAGCTTCCTTGCAATTTCATTTATAGTGTAAGCATTGCCGCTTCCTATATTGAAGACCTCATTATCTGCTCCCGTATAATTAAGCGCCAGTCTCGAAGCCTGAGCAATATCCAGCACACTGACAAAATCTCGTTTTTGATTACCATCTTCGAAAATCAACACCGGATTATGATTCAGCAGGCAGGATGCGAAAATGGCTAAAACACCAGTGTAAGGGTTTGATAAAGACTGCCTGGTTCCGAATACATTAAAGAAGCGCAAGGCGACTGTCGGAATGCCATAAGCTTTACCGATCATAAGGCACATCTTTTCCTGGTCATATTTTGAAAGGGCGTAAATAGAAGACAGGGAGGGCACTTTGGTTTCTGGTGTGGCATATGGCGTTAAAACGCTCCCGCTATCATCATAGATCTCCCAATCACCTGTCTTTAGTTGATCAAGGCTTCTTTGTGCACCGGCTTTAATGTTACCTTCGGAATCTTTATACAAGCCTTCCCCGTAAATACTCATGCTTGATGCCACTACGAGTTTCTGGACTGGGTTTTTAATTAATGATTCCAGAAGAACGGCAGTACCCACATTGTTTACCTCAGTGTATTCTTTTATTTCATACATGCTCTGTCCAACACCAACCATGGCCGCGTAATGATAAACGGCATCAATACCTTTTAAAGCCTCTTTTACTTTTTTAGGATCCCGGATATCACCTACTACCAGGTCCACTGCGTCGTTCAGGTAAGCAGGTCTTTCAGCGTTCCTTCCATGTACCTGTTCACTGAGGTTGTCAAGAACACGCACATAATAACCTTTCGCCAATAATTCATCCGCCAAATGTGATCCAATAAATCCCGCTCCGCCAGTAATTAATATTTTACTTATCATCAAGACAAAGGTTTTATAAAAATTTTTAATGAGAACTATTGTTGTATTCTGATGTTTTCAACCAAGTATTAACACCACATACCGGAATTTACCCTGGCAGTTTTCTGGAGCAAGCGGCTTCAACCGATGGATTATCTTTCTGGCGTTTACATAATCTAACAGCTCAGCTTTTCAGGTGCCTATGCAACCTCACCATGGTTAAGCATTGATCAGCACGAACCGGAATTAAGATAAAATGCCTCGGGTGTTCCTTGGACGATATGCCATGAATTGTGCAAAACGTCGGCAATGCTTTCGAAAAAGCCTGCGCCGCCACATCACCGTTTGACTCCCGGCTAAGGTAAGTAATTACTTGCATTTAAACCACTATATATAAACTAGTTGCATTTATATTGTAGCCATATTATTAATTGTGGTTCCGGGTGAATTTGGCTTTTTATTCAGCGTAACATCCGGTACATTCATTTAGTCACCTATAAAACTCACCGCAAAGGCCATATCGGTAATAATGTAATATACTGGAAGTATTAAGTGTGATTGTCCGGAATGAATAACTTCCTTGTTGGATATTACTGTCCCGGAATATGTATCCCACGCAGTAATCAAATAGCGGCCGTTGATTAATCCAGGTATTTTTGCCTGAGCGGGAAGACCTTCTATATCCTTGGAAGTCATCCCACTTACATCTATTGTGTTGGTACGTAACAACCATAACACAGCCTGCTTTGTATCACCGCAACAGAATACAGCAAGAGCCTCATCTGAAACCAGCGTCTCTTTATTCAGGTTTAATCGGCGGAACTCCTGCCATCTGATTAAAGGCAGAAAACGGGACAAAGCCTGTTGGGCACTTCGCATTCCTGGTGTAAGAGAATGCGGATGCCTGTTCGGCCAGCGCATTCCTCCTCCTGCACCACCCGAAGCGAAATGCGCCCATTGAAAGTGCCGGAAGTATTCGTCGTCAAACGGTGCTGGCAGAATTTTGTGTTTGTCCTTAAATGAATGTATCGGACCGTGTTCGCTGTCAAGAAAAGGCCGGTTATCACTAATATGGGCAAGCGCTTCACGTGTAAGGCGACCGGCGCTTATGGCAGCATCTACAGTGTTTGTCGGATTATCAATAGTATGGCTCTCGTAAAAATGTGTAGAGGCGAAATCAAGACAGGGGTGCCGGAAGGTACAATCGGCAACAAGGGGATCTCTATTCAGTATGGGACCGAATACTGAAACAGTTTGAGGATGTGATCTGCCGTACAAACGAAGTTCTGTTTGTCGTAAAAAGGAACCTATATCTTCTACGAATTCAGCGAAAGGCTCAACACCGTCCGCAGCATGGGCAGGGTGTATTTCGTTCCAGATATCCCATGCAAAGAGCGCACCGCTTGCACCCCAACGTTCTGTGGCGAATGCCAGCCTCTGTTTGATCGCGTTACGGGTGTCGGCACAGAGAAGCCACTGTGAGCGATCATTACACGGACCGCCATTCGCACACTCGTAGGGATGCTGCAGCCAGCGCTCCCACATCCAAAATGTATCGTATGGTGTAAGCAGTATACGCAATCCGAATTTTTCACATAAGGCGAATATATCATCCCATCACTTTATCATGTTAGGTTGAAAACGGCCGGCGGGTTTCTCCAGGTAGCGGCCATCACTCTGGCAATACTCGAGCATAAGCCTCAAACAAGTTACACCGTGTCTAGCAAGCATTTCGAGGTAAGCTTCCGCTTTCGCTAGATCTCTGCGCAAAAAAACATCTTTCAGCTCAGGCCAGGTGATGGCATCATTCTGTCCCACAGGAGTCCAGTCTTCTCCTTTTTCAGTAACAAAATATGGAACATCTTTCGGAACGTCAATCCAAGGCAAAGCACGCCCGGAATACAGTAAACCCTTTTGAGGGGACACCGGAAAATCTAATAACATTCGACTGCCACCTTTTTGATTAGCCATAGTTCGCCGTGAAACTATTTAAAAGTATTGAGGGATCGTTTATTGTATGAAACATGCTTCCTGTTCCTGATTCATGCAATCAAAATAACAAAGCAAAGCCTGCTCCAGCAACAAAGTTCTTTCAACCTCATTCATTCAGTTGTGAATATTCAAAGTAGCAGCGGGAATTAAGTTATCAGTGTGTCTGTTGAAAGCTTTGTAACGTACACGAACATTGCCTGCTGAACGCCGGCAACGTTCATGTGGTGTTTGTTTTATTTGCTGAGATCCTCTCCCTTCGCATTTTTCTTCCCTGTCATCCACAAACAAAATGAAGCACA
>JBBPYM010000443.1:0-7005 GCA_038199905.1 Chitinophagales bacterium
GGGCCAGTTTGTTTTCGACATAATGAAGTGAGTTTGCCATCAGAATTCCATCCAGCTTAGGCAGATCAGGTTCCTCCAAAACAAAATCCACTTGTTGTCGATTAATAAGAATTTCGGAAGCATTTATTTGCGGTTGCCAGTTGGTGATGCTCTTATCAATGGCATAAATGGAACTGCCGGGCTTCAGTACATTGGCGAGGGCATAGGTGAACGTTCCTGCACCACATCCCAGCTCAGCCCAGATTGAATCGGCTTTATATTGCACAGTTTGATGATTGATAAATTTTATGGCGTCAAACAGTTCCATAACACATAAATTTGATTTGCAATTGTAGGGATATTTAATAATAACCACGAATTATTTAATACATATGAGAAAACCAGGTTACCTATTGAACTCGATTAAAAAGGCTGTTTCTTTTTTGCTGGTTATAACGATGGCTTTTAGCTGTCATTCATCAAAAAGTAGTTCGCGAGACAGCGAAGGTTATACAAAAATCTTCGATGGCAAAACGCTGGATGGCTGGGAGGGTGACCCTGTTTATTGGCGGGTTGAAAACGGGGCAATGGTTGGTGAAATTATTCCATCAACAGTTATCAAGCGAAACACTTTCATCATCTGGCGGGGAGGCAGACCCAAAGACTTTGAACTCAAAGTGGATTATAGGGTAACAGCCGGCGGCAACAGCGGAATAAATTATCGAAGCGAAGAATTAACCGACGCGAAATATTCTCTAAAAGGATACCAGTTGGATATTGATGGGGCCAACCGTTACACAGGCCAGAACTATGAAGAACGTGGCCGTACATTCCTCGCCTTGCGCGGCCAACAGGTAGTGTTGGAAACAGACAAGAAACCAATTGTGACAAAGTCTTTGGGAACTGAAGAATCACTGCTATCTCACATTAAAAAAGATGACTGGAACGAGGTTCACCTGATTGTAAAAGGCAATCACATGTTACATTATGTGAACGGCGTGCTGATGAGCGAAGTAACGGACAACGATGCAGTTAACCGGAAAATGGAAGGACTGATCGGCGTTCAGGTACATGTTGGGCCGCCGATGAAAATAGAATACCGCAATTTCAGGATCAAGTAAACAATCATAATCCCGATTTAAATGAAGCATCTTTTTTTGATTGGCTTTTCGCTAATCCTTAGCATCCAGGCCTTACAGGCCCAGCTACCGCCGGTTTTTACTACTGAACAGGCTAAAGAAGCGCAATCAACGCCAACGGTGACACGTTATTTATCACCGGTAAAAATTCTTTGGCAAACTGAAAACGCCGCCGCAAATATTATCAACGCCAAACGTTTTATGCTGCCCGGCAATGGCCAGGCCGACCTGGCAAATAAAAACATGTGCACCCTTATAAGCACCAAAGATATTCATCCTGCATTGTTGTTTGATTTTGGCAAAGAGCTGCACGGTGGTTTGCAGATTGTAACGGGCATGTATAGGGTCAATAAGCCCGTAAAACTAAGAATTCGTTTTGGCGAGTCGGCCAGTGAGGCGATGAGTGATATTGAGCCAAAACAAAATGCAACAAATGATCATGCCATGAGAGATATGATTGTGCAGGTACCATGGCTTGGTAAACTGGAAGTAGGAAATACAGGTTTCCGTTTTGTAAGGATAGATCTTATAGAAGACAGCGTGGAACTGCAGCTAAAAGAAGTGAGAGCGAAATTCATTTTTCGTGATATACCCTATCTCGGATCTTTTAACAGCAGTGATGAACTGCTGAACAAAATATGGCTGACGGGCGCATACACCGTGCACCTGAATATGCAGGATTATCTATGGGACGGAATCAAGCGAGACAGGCTGGTGTGGATCGGTGACCTGCACCCTGAAATGTCTACGGTAAACGCTGTTTTTGGAAACAATGATGCTGTAACCAAAAGCCTTGATCTTGCCAGAGACATTACACCACTGCCGGAATATATGAACGGCATGGTTTCGTACTCTATGTGGTGGGTGATCATACATCGCGACTGGTATATGCAGAACGGTGATTTAAACTACCTTAAAGAACAAAAAAATTATCTGGTAAAACTATTGGATCATTATACCACCAAAATTGACTCTGCCAACCGGGAGAAGTTAAATGACGGTACCCGATTCCTGGACTGGCCCTCGAGCGAAAATCCTAAAGCCATCCATGCAGGTCTTCATGCCATGCTGATCATGACCCTGCAGGCTGGAGCCGAGATGTGCAAAACATTGAACGAGCCGGCTACCGTAAAAAAATGTGAAGAAGCAATAGCCAGGCTCCGGAAATATGTCCCTGACATTGCAGGCTCCAAACAAGCTGCGGCATTGCTTTCTCTGTCTGGACTACTGCCAGCAGCAAAAGCCAACGATTTTCTGAGTGAAGGTGGCGTGAAGGATTATTCCACATTTTATGGTTATTATATGTTGCAGGCCAAGGCCCGCGCAGGCGACTACCAGGGATCCATAGACGCAATACGCAATTATTGGGGCGCCATGATAAAACTTGGAGCGACTACTTTCTGGGAAGATTTTAACGTTGACTGGATACCAGGAGCTTCTCGTATCGATGAACTGCCAAAGAAAGGAGAAAAAGATATTCATGGTGACTACGGTGCCTACTGTTATGTTGGTTTCCGGCATAGCCTGTGTCATGGCTGGGCCTCGGGTCCTACACCCTGGCTCACGGAACATGTACTGGGAATAAAAGTGATGGCGCCAGGATGCAGGGTGATTGAAATAAAGCCACACCTTGGAGATCTTACGTTTGCAGAAGGAACTTTTCCTACCCCGTATGGCCTGGTAAAAGTAAAACATACCAAGATGGCTAACGGCAAGATTGCATCGGTGATCTCGGCACCAAAGGAAGTTCGTATTGTGAGATAATGAATGTAAGCCAGCAGACTCTCCTAAAGCACATTGGTAATGGGGAGTTCCATGCCAGTCAAAAAATAGTAGATATTCTGTAACTGGTGGATATATATTAACTGTTGCCCCATCGAGCCGTCATTGCAATCTACCAATACAACCTGTTTTATTTTATCATCCCAAATAAACCTGGCATTGTTTTCAGATAACACTTCCAGGTTCATGGAGCCATCCTTTAAAAATCCGAGTTGGGTAATCCGGGTATGCGTGATCTCAACGGGGTTTAGGTCCTCAAAAATAATGGAGGTTTCATTCCTGGTAGTTTTGTCCTGGTCATTGGGGGATGGGATAACGGAAACCACCTTGTTAAGCGTGTCTATACCTATAACTACAACCTCCTGGTTCCTGATAGTGGTGTATAAATTTCCAGTCCTAAGTTCCTTTTCGGTTATCATTGATTAGTATTTATAATAAGTTATGTTGGTGATATTTATCCAGGAGGGTATTTTTCAATCTATATCAGCCGATATAAATGTACAGCCTGAAATATGTATTACCCAAACTAATAATAATGTTTTTTATTGTGCCTTTGATTGAGGCGGGTATACATGTATGCAGACGGTGCATAAGTGTACAAGCTGATTCCTGGAAAAAACTGTCGGAATGCAGTTTTTGTTATTTTTTAATGATTTTAATAATTACTTTTGCAAACCCTTGCCTGATAGTATAAGGGCAGTACGTCAGTTTCTGGATCTGAATGTCTTGGTTCGAATCCAGGTCGGGCAACACGAGGACAAATTAGCAGCATTGCCGGTTTGTCCTTTTTTGTTTTCGCTAAATCCCTCTCAACTTTTGGTCTAAAGCTTGTTTATGATGAAGCATAACTTCGCTGCAACGAAGCACTAGCAAGTCAGCCACTTTATCGTTATCTTCAACCATGCATTCGCTGCCCGCTTCAGGCTGAGGAACTTACCATTGTTGAAGATATTTTATCTCAAACCTCAACCCGTCGGTTAGTCAACCCGAGCGTGATATACAGCGAGAAAGAAATGAGGAAATTGAAGAACAAACGAATAATTTCGGCTGAAACGTATAAAAGTATATAGATGGGCTTGAAACTGACGTTATTAATAATAGAAATTGCCGGAAATGTTTTTATGCAAATTAGAACTGTTGCCACAGGATTATAATGAAATATATTTCTGATTGTTTAATCTAAAAATTCTATATGAAAAAGATTCTACTATTCTTTGCGTTCATCACTATTGCCGCGGGGGCTTATGCCCAGGCACCAAAGAATGATCCTAAAACCAAGGATTATGTTATTATGAAAGAAGGCAAAATGCTGCTGGTTAAAAATGGTAAAACCACCGTAATAAATAAAGAGATGACATTGTCTGATGGGACGAGGGTAATGTCGGATGGAAAAGTGATGATGAAGGACGGCAGCACAACGCTGCTGGAAGAAGGGGAATCGCTTACCCTAAATGGCAAGCCCGTCAAAACAAAGAAAAAAGACGCGCCTGACAATTAGAATCTAATAACAAAAAACCATCAGCAGCACTGATGGTTTTTTTATCTTTTTATTAGTCTCCCCAGATTTCATCTTCTCCTTTCAGCCACCTTTTAACCTGTTTGGTGGTAATAGATTTTGGACGTTCAATGGGCAAACCAAGCGCCCTGTCCCAGCATAAACTTGCCAGAACACCTAAAGAGCGGCTCACTCCAAATAAAACGGTATAAAAATCATACTCCACCAGGCCATAGTGTACCAGTAATGCGCCACTGTGTGCATCTACATTTGGCCAGGGATTTTTAACTTTTCCAAGCGACTGTAAAATGGGGGGAACGGTTTCATAAATATTCCAGACAGTTTGCACCAGCGGATCATTTGGCATATGTTTCTTTCCAAACTCCATCTGAGCTTCAAAACGGGGATCTGTTTTCCTTAACACGGCATGGCCATATCCCGGAACTACTTTTCCTTCGTCAAGCGTTTTGCGGACGTAAACGTCGATTTGTTCTTTTGATGGGAGGTCCACACCCAGTTCTTCGCGCATATCAAAGATCCATTTGATCACTTCCTGGTTTGCCAGTCCGTGAAGTGGACCTGCAAGGCCATTCATTCCGGCTGCCAGGCAAAGATAGGGATCACTTAAAGCGGAGCCAACAAGGTGCGTGGCATGGGCCGATACATTGCCACCTTCGTGATCTGCGTGAATGGTCATGTACAAACGCATCAGGTCTTTGAAACTTTCGTCCGGGAAACCTAACATATGTGCAAGGTTGCCCGCCCAGTCTAATAAGCCATCAGGTTGAATATGCTGACCATTTTTGTATTTTCTCCTGTAAATATATGCGGCAACGCGTGGCAGCCTTGCTATAAGGTCCATCACATCGTCAAACATCGCATCCCAGTAATCCTTTTTGTTCATGCCCTCCGAATACTTCCTGGCAAAATTACTTTCCGTTTGTAACGCCATGATAGCAATTACAAACTGCGTCATGGGATGGGTTGTCATAGGTAAGGCCTCAATGGCTGCGAAAACATGGTTTGGCACATGAGAGCGTCGTTGCCAAACGGATGTTACATGAGCCACATCATCTTCGGTAGGCAATTCGCCGATCAACATCAGGTAGAATAGTCCCTCTGGAAGTGGCTCAGTGCCGTCTTTTGCCCTTGGTAATTTTTCCTGCAACTCAGGAATGGAATATCCACGGAACCTAATCCCATCCTGCGAATCCAGCAGGGAAGTTTCAGACACCAGCCCCGTTATGCCACGCATACCCTGGTAAGTTTGTGAAAGCATTACTTCGCCAATCTTTTTGCCCCCATGTTCTTTAAGGATATCTTTGATTTCTGCACTGGCTTTGTCTGCGTTGGATTTGAACCGTTCTTTAAGAATCCCCATTGGTAATTTTTTATAAAGATGTTTACAAAGGTGTTTCCTGTTACTTGAGGCTAAATTAGCTATTGTCTGTTGCTAGAACAAAAAATAAAGTTGGATGTTCGTGTGATGGGTCAATCTGCAATAAATACCCAAACACCCTGAAACGTTGGTTTTTTGTACAACAGCAGCCGCCAGCCTTATTTTTGTGATCTCCTGTAAACAAAAAAAGCAACGGTGGCGAACAGTATATTGGGCAGCCAGGCGGCTAGTAACGGGTGAAGATCGCCTTTTGTGGAAAAAACGGTTGAGAACTTGTCCATTACCACGAATACTGCCGCTGCAACAATACCGAAAGCCAGTGGTAATCCACTGCCACCGCGGGTTTTTCGCGCAGCTACTCCCACGCCGATAATGGTAAGAATGATTACAGAAAAAGGCGTGGCGTCTCTTCGGAACCGTTCAACTTTCAATGTGTTTAATCCTTCTGCTCCACGAAGTTCTTCCATTCTAATAAAATAATCCAGGTCGGGAGTGATAAGCTTATCTTTTAGATATTCATCCTTGCGAAGCTCGTCAGGCTTCACTTTCAGGTTTACATGTACCACCGGTATTTTCCGGATCTCCTCATGCAAACCATTGATTTTCCTTTCAATGGCATTCTCCAGTTTCCAGTTGTTGGTCGCCGTATCCCATTTAATATTTTCGGAGCGCAGGTTGTAATAAACCTCGTTGTCCCTGATCTTGTGGAGAAAAAACTGGCCCGCTGATTTTAAAGCGGTATCATAGTAACGAATACCAACATACACATTGGAGTCTACCCTGAGATAATACAGGTTGCTGTTATTCATCCCCGCGAGGTAGGTGCTGTTCTTATCAATAACTTTGAGCTGAAAATCGCTGCGTATCTCGTTTGCGCGTGGTATTACATATTGGTTGGAAAGCCAGAGCACACAGCCCAGGATCAGTCCGCCAAAAAGATAGGGTCTAAGTAGTCGGTTGAAACTTACACCGTTTGACAAAATTGCAATGATCTCCGATTGGCCTGCTAATTTGGAAGTAAAGAAAATAACCGCGATAAAAACGATCAGGGGAAAGATCATAGAAATTATAAATGGCACAAAGCCAAAATAATACTGGGTGATGATCTGTGAAGTATTAAGTCCGGATTTTACAAAGTCATCGGTTTTTTCACTGGTATCGATAACTACGGCAATAATGGTGATGGTGAGGATGGTAAAAACAAATGTTAC
>JBBPYM010000444.1:0-15484 GCA_038199905.1 Chitinophagales bacterium
ATACTTTCCTGTTCCGTCGATAACTTTGGCAGTGGCATCGCTGATATTTTTTCCTACATGGGCTATCTTACCGTTCTTCAGTAAGATGTCGGTATTCTCCAGTCTTGCCGGTGTTTCGCTGGTCCATATTGTTGCATTTTTAATAAGCAGTTTTTGTTGAACCGGTAATGAGTCCCAGCCATAACCGTTAAAAGGAAAGGTAACTTTTCCAAGGCGCAGGGGTTGTTTTTTCCTGGCACTGTCTGCAGTTGGAGCGGTAGCTTTTATCCAGGTTGCCGTCCACTGGATTCTTGCACCCAAAGTGTCTTCGCCATTTCCCTGCCAGGTTGTACCGTTTGCCACGCCGCTTAAACGGATAGATGCACCGCCGATTTTTGTAACAAAAGTGCCTTGTATCGGCGATCGGTTTGTGTCTGTAGGGTTCGCTGTGACCGGCACCTGCGATCTTCTCGTAGCTGCAACAGGTGAAAAAATTAAATTGATGATCCCGCCGTCAAAATTGAATCTCGCCGTTAAAGTATCCTTTGCTATAACTGAAGCATTTCCGGCACTTTTAACATGTAATGTATAATTTGATGACTTGCCGTCTGCGGCATACAAGGTGAGATTGTACAATCCCCTAAAATCTGTCCAGCCTTCATCCTTGATAACATATTTTTCACCCTGTATCCAGTTCTGCAGAATATTGGTTTTTTCATTAAAGAGCGGCCCCGTTGTGATGAGAAAATTGGCGAGTTTACCGGATTCCAGGCTTCCCACCTTATCATAGATACCTACTAAAGTTGCAGGCGCTTTCGTGAGTGCGTCGAAGGCGCGCTCCTCTGAAAGGCCATAGTCAAATGCTTTGCGCAGGTTGGCTGTAAACTGTTTTACATCCCTGAGGTCAGCGGCGGAGAGGCAGAAAGGAATCTTTGCTTTTTCAAATGCCGCAGCATTAGAGGGTGCCAATTCCCAATTCTTCATGTCTGACAAAGAAACAAACCTGGCATCATTAGGATCTTCTACGTCCAGGGCCTCGGGATAGTTGAGCGGCAAAATATAAGTTGCATTGGTAGCATCGATTTCTTTGATGCGCTGATATTCGTTGTTACCGGCTTTAATAATATACTGAACGCCGAATTCATCGCCGATCCTGTCCGCACGGATATCATTCCATTTGTCACCTCCTTCAAAAATTTGTGGGAGGTTTTGATTGTCCGTCCAGGCTTCGAGACTAAGATTAACTCCTTCAGTTACAGGTTTGGTTTTATACCACTGCGCATCGAGATAAGTCTGCCGCAAAAGCGCGATCGTTCCCATCAACGATGATGGATAACTTTGAGAAGAGCTGCCTTTGCTTAGCGAGTAATTAGCTGAAGCTTTTTCCTTAAGTATCACCAAATTTTCCCTGTCATCTGCCAATGTCACTGCTACACTTGTGCCCCTGGCAATACCATCTTTTATATGAGATACCACGGTGCCGAAGCCGGTCTCGCGATATGGTTTTGCTTTGCTGTTATCTGTGGTAAAACTTTTATAGGCATCGGTTTCTGGTTTGATGGCCTGGTTCCAGTTATACGCACCTTTTGTAGCGGAACTTATCTGTGGCGGACTACGGAAATCAAATCCACCTGTTCGTGGTGGAGCAGTAACACCATAATCACTGTAAATATCGATGAACGAAGGATAAATATATTTTCCCTTACAATCCACCACTACTGCACCTGTTGGAACAGCCAGGTTACTGCCTGTTTGTATTATTTTCCCTTTACGCACAATCATCGACGCGTCCGTGAGGGTGGATTGCGCATTTTGTACGATCGTAGCATGTGTAAAAATGTAATAACCTTCTTTCGGCTCGGCCACTCCGTTTACAGGATAAGTATCCTGGGCCGTTGCCCCACTCATGTAAAGTATGCCTGCAGCAATCAAAAGGAGCTTACCAATTTGGTGCGGTGCTGATTTTCTCATGGTTATATAGAAAGTAATTTTTTAGACAAAGCAGCAAATTAAAGACATAATAATCTTGAAAACAGTAATTTTATTTTATTTAATAGCTAACCGTTGCTCGTCATCATGAATTTATCTTCGTATATAGATCACACGTTGTTAAAACCTGCGTGTACTGTGGATGAAATTGCCAGGTTATGCAATGAGGCGGCACAATATGGTTTTGCGGCGGTATGCGTGCCACCGCCATTTGTAAAAAGGGTGAAGGTAATTCTTGCCCCTGTTGAAGTAAAGATCGCCACTGTTGTAGGTTTCCCGTTCGGTTACTCTGCCACCGAAGCAAAATTGGCGGAAACGGTACTTGCATTGGTTGATGGCGCGGATGAAATTGATATGGTGATAAACCTGGTAGCGCTGCGAATGGATGATTGGGATTACCTGCAAAAGGAAGTAAAGTTGTTGGCTGGCGTTGTGCACCAGAAAGGCAAGATCCTTAAGGTGATAATTGAAAGCGGCATCCTTACAGAACAGGAAATTATAAAATGTTGTAATACGATCGGCAGAGCCGGTATTGATTTTATGAAAACTTCAACCGGGTATGCAGAAAAAGGCGCGAGTGTCGAGGCGGTTCAGCTCATGAGAAAACATTTGCCAGCCGAAGTAAAAATCAAAGCTTCCGGTGGCATAAGGACTTATGAGTTTGCAAAAGCACTGGTTGAGGCAGGGGCAGACAGGCTGGGCTGCAGCGCCAGTGTGGCGATTGTGGAGTGAGGACTATCGGATGAAAGCTATCAGCCGTCAGCTATCAGCTATCGTATGAAAGCTATCAGCCGTCAGCTATCAGCTATCAGCCGTCTTGCATTTACGAGAGATGGGTTATTTAATGTCAACCTTCTTTCACAGGGTAATTTACCGCATCGAAAATGTTTTGTACCTCAAAACAATATGCCACTCATGGAAATTCTAGCCAAAAAAAACTGTAACCTTGGTTAAGGTTTTCTTAACTAACTGCCTTTAGGTGTATGTTTTAGGTTGATTAATTATATCTTTGACCTGGCTGACAGCTGATAGCTGAAGGCTGAAAGCCATGATGAAACAATTACTTTTATTCATACTCGTAATAACTTCCTTCCAGGTTTCCGCGCAAACAGACAGTTTTGGCTCTGTATCAATTATAAAGGACCCTCGGGTAGAACTCCTCATAAAAAAACAGGCCCAGATAAATGATGAAACTACGCGGGCTAACCGTCGTAACATGCCTGGTTTTCGTTTGCAGATTATCAACACCAATGATCGGAAAGCCGCTATTGACGCCAAAACAAAAGTGTACAAATTGTATCCTGAATTAAAAGCATATATCCAGTACCAGTCTCCATATTTCCGCTTAAAAGTGGGAAATTTCAAAACCCGGGAGGAAGCTGAAGAATACCAGTTTAGCTTATCACAGGATTTTCCCAATAATGTTTTTGTTGTAAGAGATGTGATTGAAGTTAGACCAGAAATTGACACGGTGGAATAAGTTTTGTCGTTAAAGAGCTGTTACTGCCAGTTTAGTCAACACACTTTCGATAGATTATCACCACAACACCCTGTTTCTCCGTGCCTCCCTGCCACCGTGGTTCCCGTTTGATGTTCTCAGTGCATATTTATAACTTCGCCACTAACGGTTATACCGGTAAATCCACATATGCTCAAAGAAAAAATTCACCTGCTTGCAAAACAATATTCAGCCGAATTTATCAACGTTCGCCGACACCTTCATGCAAATCCCGAATTAAGTTACCAGGAGTTCCAAACCTCCCTGCTCGTGCAGCAAAACCTGGCTGCCTTTGGTATTCCCTTTGAAATAAAAGCCCAAACCGGGGTTGTTGGACTGGTAGAAGGAAAAAATCCGGGTAAAAGGATCATTGCGCTAAGGGCAGATATGGACGCGCTTCCCATTAAAGAGGAAAACGACGTGCCTTACAAATCCAGAAACGAAGGTATCATGCATGCATGCGGACATGATGTGCATACCTCCGTGCTGCTGGGCGCGGCAAAGATCCTCAATGAAACAAAAAATGACTGGGAGGGTACAGTAAAACTTATCTTCCAACCGGGTGAGGAGCGAAATCCAGGAGGGGCAAGCATATTAATTAAAGAAGGCGTTTTACAGGATCCTGCACCAACAGCTATTTTTGGGTTGCATGTGCATCCAGGCCTTGAAACAGGCAAGCTTAGTTTTCGTGGAGGGAAAGTTATGGCGAGCGCGGATGAAATTTATATCACCATTAAGAGTAAGGGTGGTCACGCTGCGGCGCCACATACAACCCGTGATACCATCCTGATCGCCTCACACCTGGTTGTTGCCCTGCAACAGATCATCAGCAGAAACCGGGACCCGTTTTCACCATCGGTACTTTCAATCACCTCTTTCCAGGGAGGATACACCACAAATGTTATCCCCAGTGAGGTTAAATTGATGGGCACTTTTCGTGCAATGGATGAAACATGGCGATTCCAGGCGCATGATCTTATACGAAAACAGGCGACAGAACTGGTTCACAGTATGGGCGCGGAAATTGACTTGCACATTGATGTTGGTTACCCGACAGTTTACAATAATGAAGACCTAAATACCGTGGCGCGATACCAGGCTGAGTTGTTTTTGGGTCAGGATAACGTGCTCGAAACAGAGCTGAGAATGGGTGCAGAAGATTTTGGTTATTATTCCCAGGTAATACCGGGGTGTTTTTACCGTTTAGGTGTAATGAACAAAGACAAAGGCATTATATCAGGCGTGCATACGCCCACCTTTAACGTGGACGAACAATCTATCGAGACAGGGATGGGAATTATGGCCTGGCTGGGAGCAACGGTGGGGTAAGGAATGGCTGGTAGCTATGGCAGACAAGTTAGTTAACCCGTAAGTCAATAACCTATCTTTGCGAATCAGTGGAGGGAATTTATCTAAATTCAAACTATGCAAAAAGAACTCAGAAAGGAACAGGCTCTGGACTATCATGCCAAGGGCAGGCCGGGCAAAATTGAAGTAGTTCCAACCAAAGATGCAAAAACGCAACGCGACCTCTCCCTTGCTTACTCACCCGGAGTTGCCGAGCCTTGCAAAGAAATTTTCAATAATGTAGAAGATGTTTATAAATATACCGCCAAAGGAAACCTGGTAGGGGTAATAAGTAACGGCACTGCCGTTTTAGGACTGGGGAATATTGGTCCTGAGGCAAGCAAGCCTGTAATGGAAGGAAAAGGAGTTCTTTTCAAAATATTTGCAGATATCGACGTTTTTGATATCGAGATTAATGAAACCGATCCTGAAAAGTTTGTGCAGATCGTTAAATCCCTGGAGCCTACTTTCGGTGGGATAAACCTGGAAGACATCAAGGCACCGGAGTGTTTTTATATAGAACAAAAACTGAAGGAGCAGCTCAAGATCCCGGTTATGCATGATGACCAGCATGGCACTGCGATTATAAGCAGCGCGGCTTTACTAAATGCGCTGGAACTTCAGAAGAAGAAAATCAACAAGGTTAAGTTCGTAATAAACGGTGCCGGCGCCGCTGCGATGGCCTGCATTTTATTATACAAGGCTTTGGGTGCCCGGCCGGAAAATGTTACCATGTTTGACAAAGACGGTGTAATTCATGCTGGCAGAACTGACCTGGAAGAAAACAAGAAGCAGTTTGCAACAGCAAAAGCAGATACTACCCTGGCAGCTGCGATGAAAGACGCAGACGTTTTTGTTGGCTTAAGCATCGGCAATATTTTAAGCCAGGAGATGGTGAAAAGTATGGCAAAAAACCCGATCGTTTTTGCTATGTCAAATCCCGACCCGGAAATTTCTTACGAGGCCGCTACTACTGCCCGGAAAGATATTATTATGGCTACCGGCAGGAGTGATTATCCAAACCAGGTTAACAATGTACTTGGCTTCCCTTTTATATTTCGTGGAGCCCTTGATGTTAGGGCAACGCAGATCAATGAAGCCATGAAACTTGCAGCGGTACATGCTCTTGCGGAAATGGCCAAATCTGCTGTGCCTGATATTGTAAACCTTGCTTATAACGAAAAGACAATATCATTTGGCGAAAATTATATCATCCCCAAGCCACTGGATCCGCGGCTACTGGTAACCATTGCACCCGCAGTGGCAAAAGCCGCCATGGACAGCGGCGTGGCACAAAAGCGCATAGAGAATTGGGACGCTTACACGGAAGAATTAAACCGTCGCCTTGGACTGGATAACCAGCTGTTAAGAGCCATCGGTAGCAAGGCTAAACGTGAGCCGCGTCGGCTCGTTTTCGCGGAAGCAGATAATATCAAAGTGCTAAAAGTTGCTCAGATAGTTTTTGATGAGGCGGTGGCTTATCCCATTTTATTGGGTGATGAAAACAAGATCAGAACCATAGCGCTTGAAAACCGCATTGATATCGAAGGCCTTCCAATAATCGACCCCAGAAGCGACGAACAGGAGGCTAAACGAAAAGAATACGGACAAATATTTTTCCGCAAAAGGCAACGCCGTGGTGTTAACCATTACGAGGCTCAGAAAGAGATGACTGACAGGAACTATTTCGGCTGTATGATGGTGGAAACCGGCGATGCAGACGCGATGATTTCAGGTCTGACAAAAAACTATCCCGACACCATTCGTCCCGCATTGCAAATTATCGGTACCGAAGATGGCGTGAAAAAGATCGCTGGTATGTACCTCCTGCTCACCAAAAAGGGCCCCCTTTTTTTAGCTGACACAACGGTCAATTTCAATCCCACGGCAGAAGAGCTGGCGGATATTACGCTGATGGTGGCTAAAGAGGTACGCAACTTTAACGTAACCCCTCGTATTGCCATGCTTAGTTACTCAAATTTCGGCAGTAGCAATTCTCCGGAGGCGCAGCTGGTGGCAAATGCACGTGAGATTGTTAAAAAGCGAAATCCTTCTTTAATTGTAGATGGAGAAATGCAGGCCTCTATGGCTTTTAATACAGAGATCCTGCGTGATAACTACCCGTTCAGTGAACTCGCTGACCAGGATGTGAACACCCTTATTTTCCCTAACCTGGCAGCGGGTAATATCGCCTATAACCTAATGAAGGAGGTGGGTGGCGCGGATGCTATCGGTCCAATATTGCTTGGCTTGAAAAAGCCGGTTCATGTGTTACAACTCGGCAGCTCCGTAAGAAGCATCTACAACATGGCGCTGATAGCCGTTGTTGATGCGCAGATTAAATGCAAAGCCACCAGTGAAGAAATTGAAAAGCGCTCATCCTGGTGGAAACGATTAAAGAAGCAATAAACCATTAATCTGTACCTGCGAACCGCGAATGACGTAAATTTATTCTAACTTGATCATCCAGGAGCCTGGTTTTAATCATAACAAACACCAATGAAATTATTTACAGAAATAGGCCGCTTTCTTCTTTTTATCAAGGGCATGTTTACGAGGCCGGAAAACTTCAAAGTGTACTGGAAAGAGTTTATGCACCAGTGTTCTGATATCGGTATCGGTTCACTGGGCATCGTGGCTATTATATCATTTTTTATTGGGGCGGTTTCCGCCGTTCAAACTGCCTACCAGTTGGTTAGTCCGCTAATACCAAAGTCATCCATTGCACAGATCGTTAGAGATACTGTAATACTTGAATTTGCTCCTACCCTCGTTTGTATCGTGCTTGCCGGCGTGGTAGGCAGTAAAATTGCCAGTGAACTTGGCAACATGAGGGTAAGTGAGCAGATTGACGCGCTGGAGATCATGGGAATAAACACCAAAGCCTACCTTGTTCTTCCTAAAGTCGTTGCTGCAATGCTGGTGATACCGATGCTTGTTGTGATAGCTACCGGGCTGGGAATATTGGGCGGAAGGATCGCTGGTGTTGGATCAGGCATTTTATCAGCGGATGAATTTGACAAAGGGCTGATGCAAAATTTTGTGCCCTACAATGTATTTTTCGCGCTTGTTAAAGCATATACTTTTTCGTTTATAATTTCCAGTATCCCTGCTTATTTCGGATTTTATGTTGAAGGTGGTGCCCTGGAAATCGGGCGGTCCAGCACGCGTTCGGTAGTGGTAAGTTGTATTTTGATCTTGTTTGCAGATTACCTGATATCAGCGATATTACTGTAACATTGCCTGTCTTTTAATTGAACTCCAAGCTAGTGCATTGTCGTTTAATTAAACGAAACGGGCATTCATTTAAAAATTCCGTAATCCGGTTTATGATTGAAGTAAAGAATTTAAAAAAGGGATTTGGTAATAAGGTCATCATCAATGACTTAAGCGCCATGATGCATGACGGCAAATGCAATCTGATCATCGGCAGCAGCGGCAGTGGCAAAACGGTATTGATGAAATGCCTCATCGGCCTTTTCCAGCCCGATAGCGGGGAAATTGAATATAATGGCAAGCCTATCAGCACCATGACTCGCGACGAAAAAAAGCTGATTCGCCAGGAGATCGGTATGCTTTTCCAGGGATCGGCTTTGTTTGACAGCCTCACGGTAGAGCAAAACATAATGTTTCCACTGGATATGTTTACCAAGGGTTCCTATCGCACAAAACGAAAACGCGTGGATGAAGTATTGAACAGGGTAAACCTTGAAAAAGCTAATAAAAAATTCCCCGCAGAGATCAGCGGTGGAATGAAAAAAAGAGTGGGCATTGCACGAGCCATCGTACTAAACCCCAAGTATCTTTTTTGTGATGAACCTAATTCGGGCCTTGACCCGCAAACATCGCTTGTGATAGACAAACTCATTCAGGAACTAACTATTGAATACAATATAACCACAGTGGTAAATACGCACGACATGAACAGTGTCATGGAGGTAGGCGATAATATCATTTACATGGATCAGGGTTATAAAGAATGGGAAGGAAACAATAAAGAGATCATTTTCAGTAAAAACGAGAAACTGAACACGTTTATATTTGCTTCGGAATTTCTAAAGGATGCAAAAGACATGCGCATGCTTGAAGTAGCAGGTAAAATTGATAATGACAGGGACATGGATGAATTGATGAACAATCCTGATGCCAGTCCTTTTATTGATGATAGCAAACCTTAAGTTATGTGCCGATGGAATAAACGGATCTTACTGTTATTTTTATTGATTCCGGTAGCCCCGTTTCTTCCCGCGCATGAGTTCTGGCTGCAGCCCGAAAAATTTATCTGCGAACGTGGCGAAACGATCAATATCCGGTTTAATGTTGGGGAGAATTTCGAGGGAGCAAACTGGAACGGCAATGCGGCAAGAATCAACAGTCTTCGGTTATACATGGATAAAGCGAATGATGATCTTGCCCCGCAAATATCAGAAAACAATGGAGATTCGCTCCAGCTTGCCATGTTTGACGAAGGCACAGCAATGGTTACTTTTAATTCAACCAATGCTTTTATAACCTTAGAACCATCGGAATTCAACGACTACCTTAAAGAAGACGGGTTAATTAACGCGGTAACTTATCGCCAGAAAAAACACGAAACAAACAAACCCGGCAAGGAGTTTTACCAGCGTAGCGTAAAAACCCTGGTGCAGGTAGGCTCGAAAACAAATAACTGTTTTAAGCAAGCCACAGATCTTCCCCTGGATATTATTCCACAAACCAATCCCTACTTTCTGAAAAACAACGAGCCACTTGTTGTAAAAGTGTATCATAACAAAAAACCGCTTATCAACTATGATATCAGGCTTTGGCAGCGCTTACACGATACTACGTTACAGCAGCGCATAAAAACCAACCAGAAGGGAGAGTTCAGCTTTAAAGTTAATACAACGGGTAAGTGGATGGTAAGCACAGTTGTGATGACCCGGGTTAGAGATGATCCAAAAGTCGAATGGCAAAGCTATTGGGGCAGTTTAACCTGGGGATATTAAGAAGCTATCAGCTTTCAGCTATCGGCCATCAGCCATCAGCTATCAGCAATTTGCCGCCGGGATTTGCGAGAAATACCTTTTGATGATTTCATAAGCATGCAGGCCGTTCTTTTTGTGCTCCACAAAATTCATCCATAAAGCACCGATTTTCCCCTATTTTTGCCCCCACAAATAACTCAATCAACTATGTCTGTATTAGTAAATAAGGATTCAAAAGTGCTGGTACAGGGTTTTACCGGCACCGAAGGAACATTTCACGCTACCCAAATGATTGATTACGGCACCAACGTTGTTGGCGGCGTTACCCCGGGAAAAGGCGGAACCACCCATCTTGACCGCCCTGTATTTAACACGGTTGCTGATTGTGTTAGTACTACGGGTGCAAATGTTTCCATCATTTTTGTACCACCTGCGTTTGCAGCAGATGCGATCATGGAATCGGCAGATGCTGGCGTGAACCTGATTGTTTGTATCACAGAAGGCATCCCTGTTCAGGACATGGTAAACGCTAAAAACTATTTACAGGGAAAAGATATAAGGCTGGTAGGGCCAAACTGCCCGGGAGTAATTACCGCCGGTGAGTGTAAGGTCGGAATAATGCCCGGCTTTGTGTTTATACCGGGAAGAATTGGTATCGTATCCAAATCTGGCACATTAACATATGAAGCCGCCGACCAGGTAGCCAAAGCCGGACTAGGCATCTCCACAGCTATTGGAATTGGCGGTGACCCGATCATCGGCACCCCTACAAAAGACGCTGTGGAATTACTGATGAATGATCCTGAAACTGATGGCATTGTAATGATAGGTGAAATCGGTGGGAGCATGGAAGCTGAAGCTGCACAGTGGATTAAGGAAAATGGTACTAAGCCGGTTGTAGGATTTATCGCTGGTCAAACTGCCCCTCCAGGAAGGCGTATGGGTCATGCAGGTGCGATCGTAGGGGGGGCCGATGATACGGCAGCAGCAAAAATGAAAATTATGACCGAGTGTGGGATACATGTGGTGCAAAGCCCGGCGGATATTGGCAAGAAGATGGCAGAAGTGATGGGGAAGTAGCTGTCAGCCGTCAGCTATCAGCTATCAGCTATCAGCTATCAGCCGTTGTTACCAAGACGTTCTTACAACTTGATTTTTACAGAGCAGCGTTCCGCTGCTCTTTTTTAGTGCTAGTCAACCTATAAGGTTTAAAGTCGGGATGACAATCTTTCATGTTCAACCTTATAGGTTTTTAAACAGGTTCTTTTGCAAACGGAGTTAATGCCCTAACTATAAAAACCGTGCGTGTGCATTAGCATACAAATTACCCTTCTTCGTCAGCTATTTCCCGCCACAGGCAACTTATCAACCAAAAAGCTCCCTGGTCTGGGGAGCTCTTTTATACCTGCCTACAACACCTACACCAATTGTAATTAATACCTGGTACCTGGATAATCTCTTCTATAATCGTAACCCGGTTTTCCATACTTACTATGGTCATCGTTTCTTCCATAATTACGATCATCACCTCTGCGAGAACGGCCAACTCGTTGCTCGGCTATAGACACCTGTCCTGAACGGTTTATTAACACACTCACCAGGTAATTGGGTTTTAAGAATACCCTGGATGAATACAGGAGCTTGTCGCTTTTGAACCATCCCCTTCTTACCTGGTACACTTTAACCTGGTGATAACCTGAGGATAAATCATTCAAGGCTAGCGAAGCACCAACACCATTGTAATGGCGGCCATCGATAATTATGTGCAAAGTTGTGTTTTCCAGGTTTGTTATAACCAGGCGGCCTTGACTGTTGTTTGCAGATGCTGAAACAGTCAAAAAAGCAAATGCTAAAAAAGTAATAATTGATTTCATATTTAAAATTTTAGTGGTTTACAATCTTGTTGCTTGTATATAATAGAAGACCGTCTGTTTATAAAGTTTATCCCTGTTGAACTTGTCCATAGCCAATTATACGTTAAATGCATTCCGCTGGTATTTACTACAAAGCGCACCAACGACTATTGATGCGGACCTTGTTCAATTATGTAATTCTCATCATTGCAGCATCCTTATAATTCTTAATTAACTTTGACTAAACCCGATGACCATGACCTTTGAAAAGAAATTGCTCTTATCTATAATCTTCCTTTGCTATTCTATAAATACTATGGCGCAGATAAATGAAAAAAAATATGATGCTCTCTGGAAAAAGGTGGAAGTCCTTTCTAATGACAAAGGATTAACAAAGTCTGCTTTAGCTGAAGTGGAAAAAATATACCTGCTGGCAAAAAAGGAAAAGAAGGAAGCCCAACTAATTAAAGCTTTAATATACCAGCTGAATCTAAGTTCCACTTTTGAGGAAAATTACCAGTTCACAGGGATAACAAAACTAGAGAATGAAATTAAACGTTCATCGGAACCGGTTTCATCCATTTTGAGAAGTTTGCTTGCCGAAAAATACTGGATATACTTTCAACAGAACAGGTTTAAATTTTATGACAGAACGGCCACAGTAAACTTTAGCAAGGACGACATTGCTACCTGGGACATCACTGATTTTCACAATAAGATCAGCAGCGCTTACTTGTCGTCGATAGCAAATAGAAAAATATTACAGCAAACAAAGCTGGCACCTTTTGATCCCATTTTAATAAAAGGTAATGTCCGATACCTGAGGCCTACATTGTACGATCTGCTTGCTAACAGGGCGCTTGATTATTTCCGGAGCAACGAGCGGGATATTATAAAACCGGCATACGCTTTCGAAATAAAAGATGCGCATCTGTTTCAACCAGCAAAAGAGTTCTCTACGTTAGATTTCCGTACTAGTGATTCCACCTCGCTTCACCACAAAGCGTTATTAATTTGCCAGGAGCTGCTTCAGTTTCATGAAGCCGATGCAAAACCAGGCGCGTTTATAGACGCAGACATCACACGCATCGAGATTGTAAAACAGTATTCTATTATAGAAAATTCGGAATCACTTTATTCAAAAGCACTTGAGCATATTTATTCAAAATATCCAACGGAGCCTGCCGCCGCAAAAGCTGCATTTTTACTTGCTCAATGGCATGCTGATAAGGGTGCACAATACCAGGCCCTTAATGACACAGCGAATCGTTACGAATACCTTGAAGCATTAAAGATCTGTGGAAAAGTAATGGAACAAAAACAGGAAAGTGAAGGTAAAACCAACAGCAGCAACCTGGTGAATCAGATAAAGCGCAAAGAACTTAACCTGCAGACAGAAAAAGTAAATGTGCCTAACCAGGCGTTCCGTACACTTGTAAGTTTCCGCAACTTTACAAATTTACACCTGCGTATCGTTCCCCTAACGGCTGACTTGCAAAAACAGTTGAGCAATCGTTATGATGAAAAGTACTGGAAGCAAGTACTCGCCTTATCGCCTATCCGAAACTGGGAACAGCACTTGCCTGATACAAAAGATTACCAGAGACACAGTGCTGAAATAAAAATTGATGCGTTGACCTCAGGTGCTTATGCCTTACTGGCAAGTGTAAACGAAAGTTTTTCTTTGGATAACAATCCACTGGCCATCCAGTATTTCCATGTTTCGAATATCAGCTATATAAATAACGGAGATGATTATTTTGTGCTGAACCGTGATAACGGCAAACCGCTTGAGAAAGCCGAAGTGCAATTGTGGGTCAATAAATATGAACCCAACCTTCGGAAATATGTGTTATCCAGGAGTAGCCAATTAGTTACTGATAACAACGGCCGTTTTAGCTTACAGGAACTTAAAAGAAATAATGAGCGCTTTTTTTTCGAGATCAATCACAAAAATGACCTGCTTTTTTTGAATGACTACCAGTACAGGGTTTTCAGAACCGAGAATGAGGCAACAGTTTATCCCACTGCAACAATGTTTGAAAAAGAAAAAGCAAGGGTTTTCTTTTTCCTTGATCGTTCAATATACCGGCCAGGCCAAACGGTCTTCTTCAAAGGAATTGCCATCACTGAAGATTTCAGTACCGGTAAAAGCAAAACATACCCTAACCACCAGACAGTCGTAAAGTTGTTTGACGTCAACAGGGAACTATTAGACTCCCTAAAATTGACCACCAACGAATTCGGTTCATACAGTGGAAGTTTCAAGTTGCCGCAACAATCACTTAATGGAGAATTCAGTCTGGAAGATGAAATGATGCAGGGCTCCGTATCATTTTCAGTGGAAGAATATAAACGGCCGAGATTTTATGTGGATTATGAGAAACTCAAAGAAACCTATAAGGTTAATGACAGTATCCTTGTAACGGGTTTTGCAAAAGCCTATGCCGGCAATAACATAGATGGAGCAACTGTGAAATTCAGGGTTGTAAGAGCGCCCAGGTTCATATATCCCTGGTTGTACTGGAAAAGAGGAATGCCTCAAGGTAGCAGTATGGAAATTACTAATGGCAGCATTATCACAACAGCAGATGGCAAATTTACTGTTCGTTTTAAAGCCATACCGGACGTAGAAATTGACAAGAAAATGGAACCAATTTTTGACTACAAAGTGATCGCCGATATTACCGACATCAACGGTGAAACAAGGAGTGCTGAAATAACTATACCTGTTTCTTACAAAGCGCTTCAATTGAAGTTGCAGCTTAATGAAGGAGAGATTCTTTCGCTCGACAGTTTAAAGAATATTAAGATTAGTACCCAGAACCTTAATGGCGAATTTGTATCTTCCCCCGTCCGGGTTAGTATTCATCGTTTACAATCCCCTACCCGTCTTATTCGTACGCGTTATTGGGAGCAGCCTGATTTACATGTCATCAGCAAACAGGATTATGAAAAATTTTTTCCTTACGATGAGTACCAGGATGAAACCAATCCCAATAGCTGGAGCAAAACAGAAAAAGTGTATGACAGGGCCGATTCAACTAAAGCAGACAGCGGGTTCTCTATTAATGTCGCTAAAAAATTTGCTCCCGGTTGGTATTCCATTGAGGTATCAGCCAAAGACAAATACGGCGAGGAAGTGAAAGATGTACAAAACATACAGCTATATGATGAGAAAAGTGCTAAATCGCCCGTGGTAGGTTATACATGGAACATGCAGAAAAATGCAACGATAGAACCTGGTGGTAAATCTACCATAATGATCGGTTCTTCTGCAACGGATCTTTTCGTGATACAACAAAAACAGTTCAAGGTACAGGGTCCGCTTTTCAATAATATTCGTGGCGCACAGAGATCAACCTATTCCTATCTTAACCTTAGCAACGAAAAGAAATCGTTTGACTTTACGGTAGCAGAAACAGATCGGGGTGGGTTTGCAGTGAACTATATTTTTGTAAAAAACAATCGCACGTACCAGGTATCAAATACAATAAATGTACCATGGACAAACAAGGAGCTTACTATCAGTTATGAAACCTACCGCGACAAAACACTGCCCGGCAGTGAAGAAAAATGGAGATTAAAAATAGCCGGTTACAAAAATGAGAAACTGGCTGCTGAAATGCTGGCTTCCATGTATGATGCTTCTCTTGATCAGTTCAGGCCCCACAACTGGCAGGCGCCTAATATCTGGCCAACTTATGTTCCTGTTGAGTTGTGGAACAGTCACAATAATTTTTCTGCGGTACAATCACAGGAGACATATCGCGAATACGGAAACAGTGTTCAATCATTTAATAATGTGTACGACCAGCTTATTTCTTTCAACTGGTCAAACAGGATAATGG
>JBBPYM010000445.1:0-11215 GCA_038199905.1 Chitinophagales bacterium
ATTGTGTATTTAAAATCATCAAATTTTTTACCCTCCTCCCTTATCCCGAAATACAATTTGTCATTGGTGGCCGCCAGTCCTTCAATTTTAAAGTAAGGCACTCCTTGTGGAAATTCGGGCGAGGATAATGCCCTGGAAAACTTTTCGCGCAGGAAGGTTGAGCTGCTATCGGTATTGTTTTCTGTGAGCACTGTTGGACTGTTCTCGTCACCAGGCTGCCAGTATAATATTGTATTGTAACCATCCCATTCCCTGGTGCCTGGTTTTGTACGATCGAAACCTGTTGAAAGAAAAACCAGTTTGCCGTCGGGTGTTGACGCAAAGTCTTCAAATTTCTTTGCATATTTCAGCACCGGGTTTGAAAGGTAAGTTGCTGGTGAAGCAGTATCGGCGAAACCATTTCTGAAGGCCCAATAAAATACGGAAGATTGGACACCCGGCATGTCTTTGTCGTTTGCCAACAACACGTTTTTTCCATCATATAAAATAGCTGAAGCCTCACACCAAACCGGAACACCGTTTACAGCGAGGCCTTTTTCAAAACAGTTGATCCAGCCCTGGCGGGTAATACTTGCACGGGCCTGATCAGTTCTGGATAGCGGCCTGCTTGTTTTGCACTGTACCAGTAAAATGATGAACAGCAGGGGGATTAATTGCTTTAAGCTTTTCATAGATGACGAATGTATAATGGATGGATTATTCTTTTGCTGCCCTGTATTTTTCTGAAATGTTATAGACGATGTATCCAGTGATCCAGGCAATGTGACTTCCCTTACTTAAAAAATAGTAGCGCTTTTTTATGGTGGGGATGTTTATCTCCTCCATGATGCCTGCCATCAGGAATGAACCCTTCCTTAAATTTTCTGCAGTGAAAGTTTTCTCTGTGTCCTGGAGGTTCTTACGGGCGCGGTTGGCGGTTTCGAGATCCGGGATTTTTTCGATTCTTTCATTGGCATAGTTAATCACTCCCCTATAATCACCTGACGTGAGTCTTTTAAAATTTATGACATCATTGTAAGTGAAGGTCACATAATCAAGGTTTGCCTTTTCCGGGTACATGATGTTTACCATTGCCCATACTATGCCCCCAAGGAAAAATACCTCGCGCATGTTTTGAATGCCGGGGGTTTGGTTAAACATCCTGAGTTCCGTTTTTATCTTGTCTGGCAACACGGTATCGCTGGCTGCTAAAGGCATTGTGCGGGAGCCGAATGGCAATGAGAAAGATTCAAATTTGCCAAATGAATAGTAACCGCCTTTGGTGTTTCCACCGCCGATATCAATGCTTACACTTTTGTCTTTCGACTTTGGCAACACAATACCCATGTTGGTATATCTAGCTTCCAGGTTTGGGGTGAGGAAACCTATCTGACTTTTGTAGTCAGGCATTGCACTCTGGGCAACTTTTTCAAAAACCACAGAAACGCTGTCACGGTTTATTCTCTTGGCGAGTACTTCCTGCAACACGCCACTGCTGAACGCTACAAAGATGCGGTCCTGTGAGATATCATACTTTTGGATGAGCTCGAATAATGACCTGATTGCACTTTTAGTAGATTCGAAAGCAAAAGTGCTCAGGTCTGCGAAATTTGCATTGATAGCGCTGTCCTTAATAGTGTTGTATACATACCTTCCCTCGGTGCCAAGTGTAACCTGTATGATGCTCAGTTTAACGCCCGTGGAGCCAATATCAATACCCGCATACGCTTCGGTTTTCTTGAGACGCATACTTTCACTGAGTTGTGACATAGCAATTCGGCTGCCACCGAGGTTAAGTTGCTGATAGATGCGGGAAGCGGTATCAAAATAACGGTAAGCCTTTACGCTGTCCTCAAGGTCACGGTAGAGCAGACCCAGATTTTCACAAGCCACTGCTTCCCAGTACCTGTCTTTCTGTTGCTGAACAATGCTTAACCCCGAGATCAGGTTACGTTCAGACTCTGTGAATTGGTTGGTTTCCCGGTACGTATTGCCGATTTTTATTCTCCGGATAGCGAGTGTGTTGGTTTGTGCATTACTTAGTTCACATATGCCGGCAACCAAACAACATATTAATAACAACTTTTTCATCTTTTCAAGTTTAACGTATAACAGAAGTCTTTAAATTTTAATTTCCCAGGCAACGACAATCTCCATCACATTTTGCAATAACGATCGTGCGGATGATACGGCCGCTTTTATTGTAACAGTATTGAACCCGGCGGCCGGTATAATTTCCTGCACTGTCCTTCTCGCAGATTGCATCACTTTTTTCGGCGCAAACATTGTCCGAGATGCTTGGTGTTGCTATCGCGCATTGTTTGCTGTTGGCTTCCACCAGGGCTCCACGGGAAAATCCTCCTTTGCCATTGTTTACCCGCGCATACCTGGAGCCTCCCTCACACATAAATCCAGTGGCGGCAGTGCCTGCTGCCGGGAATTTGAATCCGCATGCGGTGCTGTTCCTTTCTAATAATTTGCCTCTCGCGAAACCTCCCCGGCCATTGTGTAATTTCTGGTATCTTGAATTATTGATACAGGTATCACCCGCTAACCCGGTAGGATATGCGAAACCACAGCTCTTACTATTTGTTTCAATAAGTGCTCCCCTTGTGAAACCTCCCCTGCCATCGTTCAACTTCACATATTTAGACCCTTTCTCACACATGAATCCTGGTGCCTGCGTACCTCTGCCAGGGTAGTTAAACCCACAGCTACGGCTGTTTCTTTCGATCAGTTTGCCTGCTGTGAAACCGCCCCTGCCATTATGCAACTTCTGGTATTTTGAGCCGCTGATACAGGTGTCTCCGGCAACACCCCTAGGGTACACAAACCCACAACTCTTGCTGTTGGCTTCCAAAAGCGCGCCACGGACGAACCCTCCTTTGCCATCGTTTACCCTGGCATATCTTGAACCTTTCTCGCAAATAAATCCAGAAGCGGCTGAGCCGGCCGCCGGATAGTTGAAACCACAGCTTTTGCTATTCTTCTCAATGAGTTTGCCGATGGTAAATCCGCCCCTGCCATTATGGAACTTCTGGTACCTCGAGCCGCTGATACAGGTATCTGGTGCAGGGCCGGTTGGATAAACAAAACCGCAACTCCGGCTATTTTTTTCAAGCAGGCGGCCTACACTAAACCCACCTTGCCCGGTATGTAATTTTTGATATCTCGAGCCGCTAATACAGGTGTCTCCCGCAGGACCCGCAGGCATCACAAAACCACATGATTTGCTGTTGCGTTCAATTAAATTTCCTATGGCAAAACCACCTTTCCCATTGTGGCGTTTCTCATACTTAGATCCTTTCAGGCAGGTATCCCCGGCCAGTCCTGTTGGAAAACTGAAGCCGCAGCTTTTGCTGTTTGCTTCAATAAGATTACCTGGCATATATCCGCCGCTGCCATCATGTAATCTTTCGTATTTAGCAAAATTGATGCAGGTATCGCCCGCGCGGGTGCCTGTTTCAGGATAGATACCTTTGGTATCGGCTGGGGTAGTTACAATGGTACCCAAAGGAGCAGGGTTATAAAAAACTGAAATCGTTTTTTGATTTTCACAAATCATCGCATCGATCGTTTTTCTTAATTCCCTGATATCATAATACACCATGAAAGTTTTGTCGCCAACCTGCACAGTATTGGAGATGATGGGTGTTTCGGAAAAGAAATATATGCTGTCTGCCGAGTTCGTAATGTAATCAAGCGACATATTCTGGATGTCCCACGTAGGATGATTGGGTGATAACAAAGAGTCAAAGTCGCTTAACTTAACTCCTGATAAGTAGCTGGCCACCTGTCGTTGAACGGTATCAGTTGCATCGGCCTCATTGTTCTTTAAACTTTCCGGGACACTCAGCGTGGAGATACAGTTGTATTCGTAGTAATTATTTGATCCTAATCTAAGAATTCCTGCTATAGGTAGTGTTTTGCAGGTGTTTTTTGAAAGATTGCATAATATCTGCATGTTTTCGGGAAGGGACGTGCCATGCATCTTATCTGAGATGACGATAGTCAGCGGGAAAGTGCTGATTTTGGCTGCTTCCTCCAGGTCCTTTATATTAGTTTCTAAAATCCGGATGGTTTCCTGGTTATCACGGTTTTCTTCCCCACAGCCGGTGAGGAAAACTGCGAGACTGAAAACCATTACCGCAAATACAAAAAGTCTTTTTTTTATCATAGCAATCGTCTGCAAATGTTTAATGATAGACGGATACATCTCCCTTGTTCAGCAATAAACACCTTAAGCAAATAAACATTTATTCATGCAAACAAATTCACTTCTGATAATTATTCTCCCGACCAGTTAAAAATAAAGGAAATTTTCTTGTCAAAAAATTTCAGATTCAGTAAAAAAATCATCCGCTTCCAGGATCAATTGTTACAGCTTTATAAGAATATTTTGCATAAGGTTTATAAAACAGCGCTGGTTTATCAAGGAAGATTTGGTTTCACAGGGAATTAGGAAGTGGAGCACAATTATATGACTTAATTTTAATATTATTAAATTTTTTGAATTGAACCCACTGACCTATTAATTATTTCAGCCACTGTCATGGCCATTCGCAGTAATTCAGCGTTGTGATCAGGTCATAAACTTTCTTTATTTTTGATAAAATTGAAAAATGCAAAAGTCCGTTCAACATTTTTTCGGTAGAAGACATTTTGTGTCAGTTGTAAGCAAGTCTGTCGGTTTATCTATTTTCATGGCAGCTCCGGCGGTAGGTTTGGCTGAACATATATGGAAATTAAGCAAAGCAACCACCGTAAGCGATATAATAAATCTTTTTATCAGGGAAATTCCTTCGGCACCTTATGAAAAGACGGTAGACACGTTGAAGTCGGGTGAGCTTACGCAGGAAGTTACCGGTATTATTACCACGATGTTTGCCACGCTGGAAGTTATTCAACAAGCAATAAATATAGGTGCAAATTTTATTATCGCGCACGAGCCTACTTTTTATAATCACACCGACGAGACCGCCTGGCTTGAAAAAGACGATGTTTATCGCTATAAGGCTGACCTTCTCAAAACACATAAGATCGCCGTTTGGAGATGCCATGATTATATTCATTCACACCGGCCGGATGGAGTAATGACAGGGGTTATCAAAGCGCTGGGCTGGGAAAGCTATTCGGCAAGTGATGGCACGCCCATATTTACCATGCAGGCGGCGCCGTTAAAAGACATTGTGGCGCATGTTAAAGCCAGGCTGGGCATCAATTCTCTCAGGTATGCCGGCGATTTACTACAGCCCTGTCGGCGCATACTGCTTTTACCCGGCGCTGCAGGCGGCAGAGCACAAATCTCTGCCATCAGCAGGTTTAAACCCGACCTGGTAATGTGCGGTGAACTGTCTGAATGGGAAACTGCTGAATATATCCGCGATGCCAGGCTAAAAGGAGATAAGATAGCGCTGGTGATCCTTGGCCATATCGCAAGTGAGGAACCGGGGCTTGAATGGATGGTCGGCTGGTTGAAGAAGGCGGTCCCCGGGATGAATGTCAGGCACGTGCCTGCAAAAAACCCGCTCTCTTTTATTTGATGGATTTCAGTAGAGTAAGCCATCAGCTGTCAGCCGGTGTTTTCTCGGTGTTTGTAAAATCGCAATGTCATTATTGGACGCTGAAATTGATAACGTATTCAGCCTGTTTACGTGGCGGCTTTGTAGTTGTGATATCCCTGTCGATTGGCCGGTTTAAGTTGTTGCCTGCGAAATCCTCAAGCCGCGCTTCGATTGCCAGTGAATAACTTCCCGCTTGCCAGGGACTTGCCGGAATGAACCGGCATTCTGTATCCTTATCAACAATTTCAAACCTGCCTTTCACCTGGAATCCAAGCTCATCTTTTACGCGAAGGGTTTCGTTGAATAGAAAGTGATCAAGTGGCTCATCGGCAATAACAATCAGCGGCTCTGATGAATATTTTGTTGGCAGTTCCAGTTTCCAGTTTTCTGTCAGGGGAGGGAGACTATCCCTGGCACCTGTTATAAACGTCTTGATAAAATCGTTTTCCAGGGCAACACCTTCCGCGTCTTTCCATAACCGTGAGACCGCCAGTGTATACTGCGAGTTTTCTTTTAACGGTGATCCTGGTTTTTGATTCGGCTGCAGGTCGCGCTTTATACGACCCGGGTCAAACCATATGGTTAGAACCGTCCTGTCGTCGTTCCACAGCTCAGGCTGCAGGTTAAGCAGTACGTTTGGAACTGTATCATTCTGATCCTTTAAAAGATGGATATAGTTACCTGATTGCCCTTCACTCATCGGCCTGGAAAAAGCAATGTACATCTTTAAAAGTCACAGGTAATGTGTCTTGCTGCGGGTAAAAGCTTACGGATGTGTTATGCTTGAAAGCTACAACAGCGGGCACACTAAACTCGCCGATGTATTTGTTGTTGAAAAAAATGTTGTAATTCGAGCCGTGGGAAAAGGGTATAACCGGTTCGAAAATTATGAGATCGCCGTGTTGAAAACTACCCAGGATTGCTGTTGAATCAGGGTCATCGGCAAGACAGATCTTTACCAGGTTGGCGAGCGAATCTGCGTGCACACCGGTGACTAGGTTTTTGGAAAAACTCACAGCTGTTGCTTTATTATTTTGCCAGGTAATTGCAGGCGCGGTTTCCTGTCTGTCGGAGCAGGAATACATGCAGGAGGAAACATAAAAAACCAGGCAAAGGAATTTCCACGGCCTGATCTTTAATTTTTCTATGTGGTTAGAAACTGCTATTATTCACTGTCAATAAGTCGATGTCTCCACCTGCTCTCTTTTGAATCATCACAAGTTGGTGGTCGCCCCGCCCTATTTATAGCGGGGAAACTTTTAGTGAAGAGAATAAATAAAGCTACTCCTTTTTTTCATCACGGCATTGGTTAGAATGTTAGGTTCATTTCTCTGATCCGCATTTAAATGCAAGCGCTTTGCCAGATCCCCTGCTTGCCCCCGTGATCGGTTTATATTTTTTATCCATTGTTCTCATTGTTCATAAATCGAATAGTAATCATAAGGCTTTTATCAAGAGGAGTTGGCAGGTATCCAAGTTCACGTGTTGCCTTATTACTGCTATAGCCTTGTTCTGGTAAAACAGGTTTACAGATGCGGGGGAAACATATGGTTCTGTACTAATGATCCTGCTTGCCAGGTGCTGCAGGTGTGCTGCAAATTGTACCAGTGGCCTGGGTACCGGCACAACCCATGACTTTAGTCCTGATATCCTCCGAAGTTTATCAAAGAGGTCCGTGTAGGAAATATTTTCACCGCCTAAAATATACTTTTCCCCCGCGGTTCCTTTCTGCATTGTTAACAGGTGGCCTTCAATCACATCATCAATAAAACAGTACTTACTTATCAAACTCCCTGGTTTTGGAATGAAATTTATTTTGCCTGCCAGGAATTTCCTGATGGCCTTGTTTATGCCGATAGGACGCGTGTCAAAACCTCTTCCAAAGATTTTAGTGGGTGATACTATTACAGTTTGCAAATTGTACTGGTGATAGTATTCCCGAACAAGGTTTTCTGCCAGCAGTTTTGAAAATTCATAATCATTATCCCAACCGGTACAACGGGAAGAAGTTCCTGAAATCGGGATATTTATGGATGGCCACAGTACCCCACAGCTGCTGGTGAAAACAAATTTGCCAACGCCCCGCTCAAGCGCTTCAGCCAGTAGATTGCGCGTTCCTTCTACATTAACCTTGTAAAACATAGAACTGTCTTTTGTCCAGGGCCGAACAAGCGCAGCTACATGAAACACCTGATCGCAACCCATCAATGAAGCCTTCAGTGTAGCCCCCTCAGTAATATCACCTTCAAACACTTTTATACGTTGGTGTATCGGAACTCTCGGTGACATCGGGTCTCTTACAAGTACATGAACATTGTCTCCCCTGTATGCTAAATGTAGGGCCAGCTCACGACCAAGATAACCCGTGGCACCAGTGACGAAGATCTTCATTACTGATTTTTTTTAATTATGAACTGATAGTTGTACAAACGGAGATCAAACACAAGTGATAAAACAAGATGGCTGGCAACAGCCGGCCAAACAGATGAAAAGGATAAACATACCCAGCATAGGGCTAAACAGTAGGGCACCCTTCCCATGACTTCAGCTTTCTCGCAGTAGATATGCATAAACATGGATGCTATAATGTTAACTATAACAGCTGCTACAATGCCTGTTTTGGGTATGCATCCGAAGAGTAAAAAGCCCCTGAAAAAAAATTCATAACATATGACATACAAAATTCTGAGCGCGAGGTAAAGCGTTATTTCCTTATTGAACCGGTATTTCGGTTCTTGTTCATACTTAGCCACCCGCTTCTTTTTTTCTGCGAGTTCAACAGCCATCAGGAAACTTAGTATCAGCAGAAACGCGAAACTGACCACATCTCTTCCGTCGAAGAACAGATACATACTCATAAAAGTCATCGTTGAAGCAGGCAGCTGGGCAAAAGGTAAAATGCCCAGGAAAAGTATTCCTGCTACATGTTTGTGATTGCCTAAAGCAATGTCCGGCACTGTTAATTTCCTATTTGAAATCATTTCCACATTTTTTTTCCAGACTTCAAGGCTTATCCAAAAAAATAGGATGAACGAGAATAGCATTGAGGCAATAAAGGAAATCATGTTCATTATAATAAGTTGTGTGTAAACATGTACTGTGCAGAGCGAGTGAGCGCTTCAACCCTGGTGACGTCCTTTTTCTGGAGAATGATGGTTGTACAATTGACCGCAGTTACGATCTATTTACTTCGCCCAGTTTTTCTGTAACCACCACAAGATAGCGTGAGCTGCTTGTACACCTGCTGCTATCAGCCAGACTGACTTTTATACAAGACTCCCCCTGAGAACAATTTGCTCTATAGTTTCGTACCGGATGCTAGTGATGTCTAATTTCAGCAATCTTTTCATCCTGTTCATTTCGGCATTCCAGGTTATTAAAACCCGGAGTCTTCAATATCCACCAGGTAGCCGCAATGGGTGTTTGGTGTTATTGCAGCAACAGATACTTTGTTTTTTTTTGGAAGTATTCCTTTCCTGGCAAAAACCGGTAAATGCGCAAACTGTCAAGGGTAAAATAAAAAACATCTTTTTCATGTGCTTGTTTTGGGTTGTGCTTTGTTTGATAAAATTATCGGGCACCTGTCGCATTCCAAAACGATTAAAAAGACTGCTTCTACGGTTGTAAGTAATAATTATTCAAAAGAAAAGATATTGCCGTTCGGTGGATTCTTTTTTGCAGAAAATGATGTTATATTTAAAGGGCCTTGCAATTAGTGCAAAAGATTACCGCCGTTTTTGCAATTTTCACTTAAATAATTTTCATTTAATAAGAAATCTATGACGCTTTCCAACACACAGGTGCTCTTTTTTCAGCATTTGAAAAGTATATTGCCACCACACCTGTCGATGGTTGACGAACTGGCGGAACTTTTAAAGATCAGCAATGACAGCGCTTACAGGCGGATACGTGGTGAAAAGCCTATTGACCTGGAAGAGATCGTTACGCTCTGTAGCCATTATAAAATATCGGTAGACCAGTTATTAAGCTTAAAAACGGATACGTTTATATTTAGTGGTAGTCTTAACAGCAGTGCAGACAGCAGGTTTGGTGACTGGCTTAATTATGTACTTATGCAATTGCAATGGCTTAACAGCCTCGAAAAGAAACATGTTTACTTCCTTATCAAAGACATACCACCCTTCCTTCATTTCCAGGTGCCTGAACTGGCTGCATTCAAGTTTTATTTCTGGATGAAATCCATCCTCTTTTATGATAACCTGAAAGGTGTCAAGTTTTCAATTAACGATGAGCGTTATGATGACTTTAAAGTGACCAGTAAAAAGATAATTGACCTTTACAACGCCATACCGATGACCGAGATATGGAATATCGAAAGCATCAACAGTACGTTACAGCAAATTGGATTTTATCACCAAACCGGTTCTTTTGAAAACAAGAGTGAAGTGAAATTGCTTTACAACAAAGTGGGGGAACTGCTGGATCATATTGAAAGAGAAGCGGAACTCGGTGTAAAATTTACTAAGGTTCAGGCGCCCAAACCGAATGCGCCGGAATACAGAATGTTTGTTAATGAACTTGTCCTGGGTGACAATACATTTATGGTTGAAACAACCAGTAAGCGCATCACTTTTCTTAATCATAGTGTTTTGTATTTTGTAGCAACGCATGATCAACAGTTCAATGATTCAATGTTCAGGAATCTTGAGAATCTGATCAAAAAATCAACCCATATCAGTTCCGTAGGGGAGAAGGAGCGCCACCAGTTTTTTAACCGAATGAGGGCCAAGATCCATTCTAGACTGGCAGCGTTGTAATTTGCAACAACAGTAATTTAATTTATCTCCTTGCACGCAGCCTTGGGGGTCCTTCACATTGTCTTCTTTAGCTCATTGCCGTCATCGCGTTGATAGGTGGGTAGAAAAGGACATTCTGGATTCTGAGGGTGCCTAAGAAGGAGGCGACAAAGTTAAGAGGATAGTACCATAGCCCCTTCAATGGAGGGAATGTTACGCCCAAGGGGCGTGACGGGGGTAGGTATACGGAGGAGGTTGTCTCGGAGCTCGTGAATTGTGCTTTATTATCCGCGCTTTTAGGAGTAATCCCTCACTGTTGGCCAACACCACCCAACCCGCTTGGCCTTCGGCTCAAACGTCCCCTCCAAGGAAGTGAAATGCTGCCAGCCTGAGATTTATGGCAAACGATCATTGTCTTTTCTTGATTGTGAGATGTTGAGGAGATCTCATAGGTTTTTCGTTAAGTCAGTGAAATTACTAGTTGAAAAGGCTGGGAAACCAACACAACCAGTCCGAATGCTTATTAACCTTTTTGGTCACCCCCGGCGGAATGAAACACACGAACAATGAGCAAAAAGATTAGCAAGAAACCAAATCAACAATCTATTGTTCCGTTGGAACAAATGTTATTTTTGTTGTTTTTCTACCCACCGGTCGTTCCTGCCGGAACGAGGAACCTGAACGATGAAATCTTTCTACCCACGAATACCAAACCGTCGTTGCCCGGGAACGAATAGGCTGAGTGAAAGAGGAAACCGATCACATAAATTTTTTCCCATTCAAATGCAAAATTCTTGTTCCAGCGGAACGATAGGTGGGTAGAAAAGATCACCTTCGTTCTGCCGTTCCAGCGGAACGGCAGAACGGAGGTTCATTATGCCATCCGACACACCACAGGAAAAAGGGGCAATGGCA
>JBBPYM010000446.1:0-5431 GCA_038199905.1 Chitinophagales bacterium
AAACCATGCTTGAAAAAGCAACAGACAAAAACAATACAAAGCAAATTGCCTATCATGAACGAATGCTCGCACAATATAAAAAGACCGCTTAAACAACATGTTGACTATTACATACATACAAAGTAGTTATATAGGAGAAATACAGGAGAAAAAGAAGAGGTTACACAGAGAAATGCCTCTGTGTAACCTCTTCTTCTTCTCCTGTAATTCTCTGTGGTTATTTTTTTATCCTACAAAAATCACTTCGACGAATATACTGCGTTCTCCTTATTCCCACCCGACATCAGGTACGCCATCAAATCTTTCAATTCCTCCGCATTTAAACCATTGATCATCCCCGGCAGCATTATTGAAATATCAGAGACCTTCGTTTTGATAACGTCCTTTTTCAACAATGTTCTAACGGTTTCTGGCGCAAAAGGGTTCTGTGAAATATAGTATTTAGTGGCATCTTCATTTGTAAGTCTGCCCAGTACTGAGCTTCCATTCTTCAAAGAAAAAACAGTTGCTGCGTATTGATCCGATATTGTTTTGCTTGGGTGAATAATTGCTTCCAGCATGTCCCTGGCCGAAAAGCGAGTACCCAACTGCGTTAGATCAGGACCTACGGCACCGCCTTCACCTTTCATCATGTGACAGGAACTACAAAGCGTAGCTCCAAACATAGCCTTTCCCTGTTCAAGATTACGGCCCGTAAGGCCTTCCTGTACCAACGGCAAAGCAGTTGCCATCTGCCAGTTCTTTCCAGGACCTTTTGGCCGTGCAGCCTGTGCCAGGTCTATGCCGGAACGATTTAACAAAGAGTCCCCGGAAAGCGCGTTAAAATAGGCAAACCGATCCTGCGGAACATTTTTGAGGGCAGCTTTACGGTTCTTGTCAATGAAGCCGACAAAACTTCTACCACCCTTAAACTGGAATGCGTTGGCGAACCATTTAAAATATGTTTCCTGCAGTTGTGGTGTCCAGCCAGTTTTTGCCTGGCTTAACACGTTCGCGTAATAAGTCTGTTGCGCAGGTGGCACTTTCGCAAGCATGTTGGCAATATCCAGCCCGTACTGCGGGTTACGTAAAATGAGATCACTGCCTTCCGAAACAATTTTCTCCTTTGGATTTTCATCTTTCGCCGTTGCCATCAGCGCCATTGTTTTCGCGACAGCGCCAGGTGCTTCCAGGTAAACCAGCACCTTACTTAGAGACCTGTTGAGCTCGTTGGCTTTCGCCGGGTAATTTGGATTCAGGTAAGCAATTGTTTTAGCCTTGGCAGCTTCCTGCGGTGGGCCCATGCGGAAAAACACCAGTTCAAAAGCACGTAAAAGATCCAGTTGTTGCGTTTCCGTTAGTTTGCTGTAATTAATTGCTGCCAGGGTGTTTATCAATTGGTCTTGTATAGTTGACTTTCCCTGTCGTGAAAGCGCTATAGCAGCCTGTATTGCAGTTTCAGGATCTTTTTCTTCTAATGCTCTTTCCTGCCATTCAGTTACTGGCTGGTGTTCAATGGCAATCCTTGCTGTGTACCTGAGCACCCTGTCATTATCTTTCAGGTAGGGCCATGCGAAATCCACAGCGCCGGCTTTTGGCTCATGGTATTGCTCCAGTTGTTTCCTGGTCTTTTGTGCCTGTAACACATCGGCAGAATATTTTGCAGGAGCAGGGTCATCGGCTTTCAATTTGTTATCACCATAATAAACCCGGTATAAGTCAGATTCCAGCCTGCGACCACCTGCAAGAAAATACATTGCTCCATCAGGTCCAATTGCTCCGTCGGTTAGCGGCAAGGGTGAGCCTGATATGAATTCCTCCGCCTGTGCAATGTAGGAGGCACCTTGCGCTTTTAACTGGATTGCATAAATAATCCCGAAACTCCAGTCGAAGGCGAATAATGATCTTTTATATTTATCAGGAAACCTCGCTCCTTTGCCGGAAATAAAATTTGTAGGGGAACCCTGCCCGATGTTTAAAATTGCAGGCAAGTTATCGGCAAAAGTTGGTGACCACGAACTGTTGCCAGTGCGCCAGCCATATTCGGCACCGCTGGTGACATGCATAATACGTGTTGGCTTATACCAGGGTGTGCCAAAGTCCCATTCCATATCCGAATCGTAGGCAAACAGTTCGCCATCTTCATTAAAGGTAATATCAAAAGTGTTCCTGAATCCGGCAGCCACCAACTCCCAAGTTTGTCCCAGTGAATCTATATGTGCTATCCATCCGCCAGGTGCGTAACGGTCGTTTGCATGCCCTCGCGGATCTTTTATTAATGGAAACAAATTGTCTTCTCCCCAGTTAGGTGGAAGCCGGTAAGTATCCATTTTAGGAACGTTTGTAAAATTTCCTGCTACCAGGTACAACGATTTTTTATCGGGCGATAAAATGATGCTGTGTGGGCCATGCTCCCCTGCACCCTGCATTGCTTTTATCAGTGTTACTTTATCAAGTTTGTCATCTCCATTGGTATCCTGTACCCTGTATAAGCCGCTGGTTTTTTCAAATTCTTTATTGCCATTATGATTTACCATCACATACAGGCTATTGAAGGCCCATAATATACCTTGCGCATATCCCATCCCTATCTTGGCAGTAGAAGTATCTTTAGGGTCTGCATTTACGAGAAGTTTCTCTACGGTTGGTTTTACCGAACCCGATCCAATGGCTGGGATCGTCAGGCGATAAAGAAAACCATACTGATCACAAGTGATCATTCTTCCTTTATCATCAAAAGTCATAGCAACCCACGAGCCCTGGCCATTCTCAGATGGACTGTATAAATGTTCCGCTCTAAAATTAGCGGGCAGCTTTAATTTGTCAACTTTAGGATCCGGTGGACCGCTCGGTTCCACTTTAGGTTTCATAATAGTACTAAAAGAAAATCCCAGCAGTATAAGCGCTGATAGTGTTACAATTAATTTTAAAGAAAGGAAATTTTTATTCATATTGGCCCAATGTTTTTGCAATGAATTACGAAAAATTGAAGATACAAGTTATAATAGTTATTTAGAAGAGTATGCATGCAAAAGCGCTCAGCTATCAGCCGTCAGGTATCAGCCGTTGTTTTAATTTAAATTTTTGTGGTGGGAATCATACTTTCTATAATTCACAGACATTGACTCCTGATCTGTATGACTGAAAATCCTGCTCAACAATCGGTGTGCTGCCTTATTACAGGCTATCGCTTTCAGCACATGCCCGGAAGTTTACAAAGCAGCCTCTGCTGATAGCGGATAGCTGACAGCTGACAGCTCATAGCAGATAGCTGTAAAAAATTGTGTTACTTTCACTTAAATTATATTGTCAAAAGATAATATATTTGTCAATCCAATCCTTGGTAAAACCGTGTTCCTTTACGCCTCGAATTTAATTTAAATTTTACTAAGATCTAATGTAACACACCGACGATGGTGTGATCAGGATAGCTATTTTTACAACACAAACCTTTGATTTTATGAACAGAAATGTACTCTTTCTCTTTTTACTATTACCCTCAGTTCTTTCAGCGCAACTAACACCTATGCCTGCCCAGCCTGGACGTGAAGTAGGCTTCTACGAATTTTTGCCTGAAGGTTACAACCCTACAGGAACGTATAAATACCCTTTAATCATAAATATGCACGGCACAGGCGAAAAAGGAAATGGCACCACCCAGCTGGAATCAGTGCTGCAATGGGGCCTCGGTGAAATGGTTAGCCGCCAGCATGCAACCCTCAAATTTAATTACGGTGGACAGCAACAAGCTTATATTGCCCTCTTTCCTCAACTCGCGGAAAGTTACCTGGACTGGGAAGCCTTTTACGTTGATTCCATGATCAATTATGCCGTTAACAATTTAAATGTTGATGTAAATAAAATTTTCCTCACTGGCTATAGCCTCGGCGGCGGCGGCGCATGGATGTACCCAACAGTATCGCTCGCCAACGCCAACAAGATCGCCGGAATAATTCCAGTTGCACCTTCCCCTGGCTACCAGGACTACGACCTTTGTAACATCGCCAATGGCAAAGTGGCAGTTTGGGCGCACCATTCAGTAGACGATGATGCCATCGATGTTCAGTATACAAGGGATGCCATTAACGGTATAAATTCCTGCTCGCCTGTTATCCCCCCGCTTGCGAACTTTTATCCTGTAGGCATGCACAATCAAACATGGCTTTGGGCACTTGATACGCAGAATATTCACCAGTACCCGAATATGTGGGAATGGATGGCTGGGATAACAAGGTTAAGTACCCCTCAAAACAATGTTGCTCCGATCGCTACCGCTGGTACAGATCAAAGGGTCCTCGCCTCTTACCCGGTAACTGTATTAAATGGTTCGGCATCACGTGATCCTAATGATGTAATTGTTAATTATAGCTGGACCAAAATTTCTGGTCCGGATAGTTATTTAATAGAAAAACCCAATTACCCGGTAACCAACCTTATTAACCTGGAGCTTGGAAACTACGTATTTCGCCTTTCCGTTACAGACGAATTCGGCATCGTTACATCAGATGATATCACCGTAACAGTGGCTACCACCTTGCCAATAGGCCTCAGCTACTTTAAAGGAAAAAATAACGGAAATGTGAACCAGTTAAGCTGGGCAACTTCCTACGAAGAGAATGCAGCTCATTTTAAAATACTGAAAAGCACCGACGGTGTTAATTTTTCTGAAATTGGCTCTTATCCAGCCGGCAAAGGAACCTATTCATTTGCTGACTCCAAAGCAGCGCGAGGCCTGGCATATTACAGGCTTAAAAACGTTGATAATGATGGCTCGTTTACGCTTTCGGACATTATATCTATCGCAAATAACAGCGCCGTCATCACCTTAACGAGATACCCTAACCCCGCGACTGATAAACTTAATATTGTTCTCCAGTCTTCAGTTTCCGGAACGCTTGAACTTTCCATCCACGACATGCAGGGTAGAACGATAAAGAAGATGACCATTAACAAAACTGATTTCTCCTGGTATGGCACCATTGACCTTAGTACGCTAAGCAAGGGCGTCCACACTATCCAGGTAAGAAAGGCCGGCAGCCTCAAAGAAACCAGCAGCTTCGTAAAGGAATAGAGAACAGCGATACTAATAATAAACAGGGCGCAGCATTAACCTGCGCCCTGTTTATCTTCATGCATTATTACTTCAGCCACAGCGTCTTACCTGGATTGTGATCCAAACGTAAGCATAAGATAACTTTGGAACTATAAAGCAGCACATAATAGGACCGTTACTTTTACTGGCACAAGGATCCCATCGCCGGAGACTCCGTCTTAACCCTATAAGGTTGATCATCTACCCACATTACCAAAAATTCAAACCTTATAGGTAGGAACACCTGGTCGCCGCTAACCTATAAGGATTAAATTGTTTGGAGCTATCTCTAAAGGCTCAACCTTTTAGGTTTACCAACGCGGTCTTTTTTATTGTGTTGTGGCAGAAAAATTAGTTCTC
>JBBPYM010000447.1:0-2661 GCA_038199905.1 Chitinophagales bacterium
CTCCGCCGTTATAAATACCCGTACCGGTTTAAAGGGAGTAACTGCCCTTAAGGAAGCTTTTAAAGTGCTTGACAAAAGGCCGGTGGAACTATTAATCTGGCCAATATTCTGTATGCCGTTCCTGTCTGTTTCACTCCATACCACGTAGGTGTTTTTCGGTGGTTGCAATTTCCTTGATTCGACAAGATTGCGTAATGAAATATCTAGCGTATAGTTTTCATTTTTATCCTTTTTGATTTTTACTGTGCCTTGAGCTGCGGGCACGATAACCGAACTTTGGAAAGCTACTTTCTTGGCACAGGAGCCTAAAGAAAACACGAGAAAAACAAGGAAAGCAACCGGCAAAAGTATTGAGGTGAGTTTGGAACGCCTAAAAGATTTCATCATAAATTTTTTATAAAGTTATTATTGCATATCCGGTAAAATCAGGTTTTATACAAAACCAGATAGAAAACAATGCCACAGTCTGAATAACAAAGGTCGCGATGGCGACAAGGCCATTAAATTAGCTGTAACGTCCATTTTTATAGCGAAGTATTAACAAACACACAGTCCTTTCCCTATTTGAAGTTCTCTTTTTGAGGAAAATTTTTCTATGTGTCCATGTTTGTGGAATTGAAATTACTCAGCGGATCATTTATGAATATTATGAGACCCGGTGCACAATCTTGCCATTAACCATTGTCATGGTCACGTTTATGTTGTCATCAAAAATGACAATGTCCGCATCTTTACGGGGTTCAAGCGAACCTTTCTTGTCCTGCACTTTCATGATGGTTGCAGGTGTAATGGACATCATTTTGATTGCCTCTGTTAAAGGCACATCGGCCATGTTGATCATATTACGCACAAGCCTGTTGGTGGTAGCCACACTTCCTGCAAAAGCCGAGCGGTCCGGCAGTTTTGCCACGCCGTCCTCTACCAGTACTTTTAAGCCGGTGTTAATATTACCCAGCACACTATCACCCGGCGGCATTCCAGCAGCGCGCATCGCGTCGGTTATCAGTGCCGTGCGAGCGCTGCCTTTTATCTTATAAACAAGTTTTAGCAACGGCGGTGGAAGGTGAATTCCATCGGCTATGATCTCTACATCAAGCTTATCCATCAGGAACGCGCTTTCCACAACGCCTGCATACCGGTAACCATTTCTTCGGGTAACGCCTAACATCGCGGAATAGAGGTGTGTAACCAGTGAATAGCCGTTGTTAAAAGCTTCTACTACATCTTCATAAATAGCATCAGTATGCGCAATAGCAGGAAGAACACCTTTTTTAACCAGTGCTTTGCCAAATGCTATTGCCCCCGGCAACTCAGGCGCGGCGCTCCATCGCGTGATAATATCGTAACGGTCAAGTATATATTCGTATTCCTCGGGGTCTGGGTCACGTATAAACTGCGGATCCTGCGCGCCGCGCTGATTAAGGGCGAAATAAGGCCCTTCCAGGTGCATGCCCAGGAACTGGGCACCATTGCTGTTATTATTATGCGCTTTTTTGTAGAGCTCCAGCGTGTGGATCAGGTCTTCTTTTTTACTGGTAAGGGTGGTTGGCACCATCGAAGTTGTTCCATACCGGGCATGTGTTTCTGCGATCTGCAAAAAGGCATTCTCGCTGCCATCCATAAAATCATGACCTCCACCACCGTGGATATGTATATCGATAAAGCCGGGAGAAACATAGTTGCCAGCAGCATCGATAACAGTAGCGCCTGGTGCCATTATTTTTTCTGCACTAATGGAAGTTATTCTGGCACCTGTAATAAGCACAAAGCCTCCCTCAAGTATTCCACGAGGAGTTATCACCCGACCGTTTGTAATTATTGTTTGTTTTTCACTCATTGCTGGTGCTGTGTTTGAGGGTTTCATTTACAACAAGTCTCTCTTCATCTTCTGTAAACCCAGGTGACCATCTTTTTACCCGATAGCCCTGGAATGCATAAAATATAAGGTAGAGGTAACATGGAAACAACACCCAGTACGCCTGCCTCACATCAAACCTATCAGCAAAATGACCATAGATTAATGGCATTATAGCGCTGCCGCAGAGTCCCATGATCAGTACCGAGCCCCCAAGTTTGGTAAACCTGCCCAAACCATCCAAAGCAAGTGGCCAGATGCCTGCCCACACCAGGGAGTTTGCCAGTCCCAATAACACTACGAACCACAACGATATATCTGCAACATGTCCAAGAAGTGTAACCTGCCCTGCTGTAAAGATGATGAGCAATGTAAGCAGCCCGCCTAAGAGTGTACACATCTTTAAGGCAGTCAACTGGGTGATGTAACGGGGAATAAAAATTATCCCTGCGATATATCCACATATGGTTGCAAATAAAGTGTAGGATGGAAAAACCTTTGCTTCCATCAATGGGATGTTCATAGAGTTGGCATAACTGATAATAGTATCGATAGCGATAACCTGTGTGCCTACGTGAATGAAAATGGCGACGGCACCAAGTATCAAATGCGGAAACTGGTAAATTTTTGTTTTCCCTGCATTAGCTGTTACTACTTCCGGACTCTCATCTTCGGTATTAAGTTCAGGAAGTGGTGAAAAACGTACCATTAAACCCAGCACAAATAGAACGGCACCCATATAAGCGTAGGGCATAATAACCCTTCTGATCAACAGATCCAGTTCCAGCTCTCTTTCTGCGCCGGTC
>JBBPYM010000448.1:0-29269 GCA_038199905.1 Chitinophagales bacterium
AAGTTCAGGCGGAATACTTGTGCATCCCTTCTTCTTGTTGAACTTTGTGTAAAAAAACTTGACTCAGAAAAATAGCTATACTTTTTTGTTCTAAAAATATCATTCATGCTAAGCGTTATGGAAGCGGTCTTGTTTTTTAAAAAGTCTTTTCGGATGGCACCATCAAAGCCATAGTTAGCGTTTGTATATCCCTGCGCAGAAGGTTGCTGGCCACCGCCATACATACCACCACCACCTCCTCCACGTCCACCACCACTGCTCTGCGGTAACACTGATTTACTCTGGTAATCGCCGGAAAACTGGATGCTGAAGTTAGCAGGGAGCTTGAATGAGTTGTTCCATTTCACAAAGTAACTAAGCCGTTGGCTCTCCAGGCTTTTATCAATATTGCTGCCATTAATTTTTGAGTTATAAAAATTGAAGTTGGTTGTCATGTCCCACCACTTGGTTAAGGGATTGCGTGAAGTTAATTCCAAGCCATAAGACATGCTGTTGTTGGCATTCAGGTAAGTAGTAAAGTAAGCACTATCGCTGCTGAGTTCTGTTACTTTGTCTCTATATGTGTAACGCGTGATTAAATCTGTGCTGTTCTTAAAGTAAGCGGTGACCAACAAACTGTTATTCTTTGGAAAAGTTTTTTGGTAAGACATTTCAAACGAGTTTGTAAACTCAGGTTTTAATGCTGGATTACCCTTGCTGAAGTTCTGCGGATCGGAGATATCAGTATATGGGATGAGTTGGAAGAAATTTGGCCTGTTAACTCTTCTGCTATAGTTTATCTGAAAATCCTGGTTATTCTTAAGTTCCTTTGTTACAAACACACTTGGAAACAGGCTGATAGGGTATTTTGTACTGAAAGATGAATTCTTGGACGACTGCAATAACGTACCTGTATAATCGGAGCTTTCAGCCCTTAAGCCTGCCTGGTAGCTCCAGGTTTTTATTTTGTTTGAAAATGTAAAATAGCCGGCATACACCCTGTCGGTAAATTTATAGTCATTGCTTAATAAATTATTAAACACATAATCGGCTAAACTATAATCGTAGAATGCGTTATCGTTAATACTGGTATTATCGCGGATGGCTAGCCTTGCCCCGGTCTCGATTTTTGCGCGCTCGCCTACAGGATTTGTATAGTCAACCTGCGCTGTGAAAAATTTATTGGCCCCCGTCCCGTTTGTTTGTCTTAATTGAGGTAATCCCTTTTTAATAAAATCAGGCTGAAATAGCTGGGTTGTGTAAAGGCCGTTATTATTATTTTTACTGCTGTTAAAATTTAAATCTGCTGTAAAGTCTTTACCAGTTTTTGCAAAAATGTGTTTGAAATTGATACTAGATCCGTAGTTCCTGAAATTTGATACTGTTTCAGTTAATTGGTTGCCACGGGTAAATAGGGTGCCCGTACTGGATGAATCAAAGGTGAGATCATCCCTGTTCCTAAAGGTTCCGTCAACAATAACACCAGAAAAACTAAGTGTGTTCCTGTTGTCCATCAGCCAGTCCAGCCCCGCTCTGCCAAAAGCAAAACGGCCATTATTGGTGCCTTTGCTGTTCTGGTCAACGTCCACCAATGGTTTGGTAAGACTATGACGGAATATATTACTGCTGGAAAGAGATTTTCTCTGGTTGTAACTGGCGCTTGCAAAAAAGTTTACTTTGCCTTGCTTGATATTGATGTCACCGCCACCGTTAAATTTTCCGCGCGAGTCTACCCCCGCCCTAAGATTTCCATTGTACCCGACTTTCCGGTTCTTTTTCAACACGATGTTCAGAATTCCTGCATTCCCGCCTGAAGCGTCGAATTTAGCGGATGGATTGGTAATGATCTCTACACTTTCAATGGCGTCTGCTGGAATCTGGTCAAGAGAAAGTGTGGAAGGCCGGCCATCTACAAAGATCTGTGGAGCCGCGTTACGTAGTGTGACATTGCCGTCTATGTCAACATTAATTGACGGAATGTTTTTCATGATTTCCTGTGCAGTCTGGCCACTGCTCACGAGGTTTTTTTCCACGTTAAATATTTTACGATCCACTCCCATTGTAAAAAGAGGTTTAGTTGTTGACACCGTTATTCCCTGTAATACTTCGGCATCTTTCTCCATTTTGATATTACCAAGGTCTTTGTCAACAGCGGCCATTGCCTGTTCCATGCCACCCTGGCCCATTTTTAACTGAAAGGATATTTTTTGGTCGATAGGTTTGAAGCCCATCGCCGTGATGGTCAACCGGTAGTTTCCCATAACCGGAAGATTCTCCAGGCTGAAATCTCCATTGTTTCTTGTCAGCATACCTGACACTATCACATCTTTCATTTGCTTCGTAGCTGTATCCATTTTTGACTGAATAAGCTGCACCGAAGCTACCGGAATGCCCTTGGAACTTTTTTTATCTACTATTTTGCCGTAAAAATGCCCGATGTTCATTCCCTGGCCTCCTCTTGCCTGGCCGCCGCCGCGCTGCCCGCCTCCCGGGTACTGTGCAAACGTGATTAATGTTGAACCGACAAAAAGTAAAAAAGTAAAAATTTGCTTCATAACGTTGTTATTAATGGGAGAATTCTAGCCTTCAAATCATAAAAGATTTACTTTCAGAGGCTGGCTGTGTAATGTTTAAGATGAGTGATAAAGACTCCGGATGTTTTCAGAGATTGGAGGTTAGACGTTGATTTATGTTTTAACTTGCTAGCTTGAGGCGAATAAACTAATAATAATTTGGAGGGTGCCCAGAATTAGTCCCAGCAAGGCTCCCGCGCCGACTACATAACGAAATTCTTTACGGAATGTTTTTAAAAGGAGTGATTCAATTTTCGCAGGGGGAACTGACACGAGCTTTTTTGCTATAAGATCTTCCAGGTTAATACCTGTTTTGAGTTTGGTAAGATAACTTTTCATAATCATGGGGAATAACTCGTTCATCTCTACCATGAACACCTCTTTCATCTGGGTAATTGTTTTGTCACCCACGAACATGGCGACCATTGGCATAGCGTCTTTTAATTTCACCCGCAGGAAGTGGTCAATATGTTGCTCAATCTCAGGCATTATTTTGTGCAAATGAGAAGGATCAAGCATCTTCTGTTCAATCTGGTCAAATATGCCGGGTTGCTGGTTAAATATTTCGGCTGCCGTATTAGAAAATTTTGTCTGCCGGATTAGGCCACCATGAGTGGAAGGTCCCAATAATTTGTTTAGGAACCCTGGAAGGAAAACGAATTTTATTGCTAACCAGGTGAAGAGCCAACCAAGCAAAGCAGAAAGCAGGGGAAACATGATCAGCCAAAAACTCATAGGTACTTTTGGCTGCAAAGAAAGGCAAAATAGCAGTGAGAAAGAAATACAGCAGTGGAGAGATTTTTTTGACAACAGAATCATTTTCCACTACTTTTGCTGCTCAAACGGTGATTGTAGCTCAGTTGGTTAGAGCATCAGATTGTGATTCTGAGGGTCGTGGGTTCGAGCCCCATCATTCACCCGACAGTTCCCGGAACCAGCTTCCGGGATTTTTTTTGCCCCTCCACAGATTTAATTAATCTGCAGCTATAATTAATTAAAAATAAAAAATATCCGGGGGGCAAACCTTGCTGCTGCCGGTATGTACTTTGTTTGACTTTCATCCTGTTAAACTTTACAAAATACTAGCTACATAATCATCTCCTTATGGTTTTGGATGCAACAACTCAATGCTTTTATTCGTTATTTTTACGTAAATGTCAAAAGTTATAGAATTTATGTTTAGTAAAAGAAGTCTACCCATTTTAATCCTGTTACTTGGATGCGGTATTTTTATTGCCTTCCGTACATTCGGCACTATTGAAAACCCTCCTACCAAGCACGAAAAAATACTTCGAAACGTAGGTCAGATGCTGACAGAGATCCATTATAGTCCGAAACAAATTAACGATAAGTTTTCCAAGGAGGTTTACAAAAAATACCTTGAATCTGTAGACCCAATGAAAAATGTGCTGCTTCAATCCGATGTAGACAATCTGAAGAAGTTCGAGAATACCATTGATGATGAAATTCTGGGTGGTCCTGTTCAGTTTGTATCGGCTGTGTCTGAAATAACCAAGAAACGGATGATGGAGACTGAAAAGGTGTACAAAGATCTGCTTGCCCAGCCCTTCGATTTTACTAAAGATGAATCAGTAATTTTCGATGTTGAAAAGCTCAGTTTTACAAAATCTGAGGCTGAAAGGAAAGAGTCCTGGAGAAAACGAATTAAATACATGGTACTTGACAGGTACTCAGATCTTCTGGATGTACAGGAAAAGAACAAAGGCAAAGAAGGCTTAGTTTCGAAAACAAACGCTGAATTGGAAAAAGAAGCGAGGGAGAAGGTTTTAAAAATAATGGACCGCAAATTTGACCACGACAAGTTCAAGGTAACAGATGATGATCGTTTTAATGAATACGTGAATATTATTACCAATTCAATGGATCCGCATTCCGATTTCTTTCCGCCGCAAGAAAAAAGATCTTTTGACGAGCAGATGAGCGGACGATTTTTCGGTATTGGCGCTTCCCTCAGGATGGAGGACAATGTGATAAAAATTAATACACTAATTACTGGTAGTCCGGCCTGGAAATCGGGCCAATTACAGGTGGGTGATGTAATTACGAAAGTTGGTCAGGCAAGCGAAGAACCGGTTGACCTTACCGGTTACGAAGTGGAAGATGCCGTAAAACTCATTCGTGGTAAAAAGGGTACCGAAGTAAAACTCACACTCAAGAAAACAGATGGTGTAATTAAAGTTGTTTCCATAATCCGTGATGAGATAATACAAGACGAAACATTTGCCCGCAGCGTAATCGTCGATAACGGTAAATCAAAAATCGGCTATATTTTATTGCGCGAGTTTTATGCTGATTTTGAAAACCCCAGGGGAGCACGATCCTTTGATGACGTGAGAAAAGAGGTAATTAAGCTCAAGGCTGAAAAGGTTAACGGTATCATCCTTGATCTTCGGTATAATGGTGGCGGTTCGCTGATGGATGTTGTTCAGATGGCCGGCCTGTTTATTGAGGACGGTCCAATTGTACAGGTTAAGGATAGAGATGGCAAGCCAAGCGTGCTTAGCGACAGAGACAGAAGTGTTTTGTATGATGGGCCACTGGCCGTAATGGTAAATGAGTACAGTGCCTCGGCTTCCGAGATCTTCGCTGCCGCCATACAGGATTATAAAAGAGGTATCATTATCGGGAGCTCTTCCACTTATGGAAAAGGTACCGTTCAAAGGCAGATTGGCCTTGATCAAAACTTCGGTCCTTCTTTGGCTTCGAATAGTGAGCTGGGGACCATAAAACTGACCTTACAAAAATTCTATCGCATTAATGGTGGATCTACCCAGTTAAAGGGTGTTTTTTCTGACATCGTATTACCAGACGAGCTGGAATACCTGAAGATTCGTGAAAAAGATAACCCGGATGCATTGCCATGGGATACTATTCAAAAAGCAAATTATAACACATGGAAATCTGACATCGATTTAAAGTCAATAGAGAACGCCAGTGTTCTGAGAGTAAAGAGCAATAATGTTTTCAACCTTATTAAAAAGAACGCTGAACGGCTTGCAAAAGAAAACGACAAAGTATATTCTCTTAACCTTGAGAAGTTTCGTAACGATAACAAACAAACGATGGCTGCAGTGAAAGAACTGGAAGGTCTTATTACCAAACTTCCGAAAGAAATAAATGTAAATCCACTTACCGGCGAAGAAAATAAATATGCATCAGATAAGGATAAAGAAGAAAGAATGATTTCGTGGAGAAAAAGCCTGAAGAACGACATTTATTTAAATGAGGCTATAAACGTCGTGAATGATATGGCGGCTCCTAAAACCGCAGTAGCAGTAACAAACCAGTAAGCAAATATTTTCAATAAAGTAAAAAGACAGCCATGATTATCCCGGCTGTCTTTTTTTTGCATTCATTTAGCGCAATCGTTTGATATAACAATTATTGAAAAAAAGGCTGAACTTAACAGTTCTGACGCAGGTAAACGCCTATCTTTTACCTGAATAATCATATAAACTCCTCACTATCATGAGCGCTACTAGAAGAAACTTTGTAAAAAATGTATCCCTGGCAACCGCGGGGCTTTCAGTTTTGTCAGCTAATGACCTGTTTGCAAAAACGAATGAAAGCACTGTAAGACTAGGTATGATAGGTGTTGGTCTTCGTGGGCAAAATCACCTGGCGCTTGCCTTACAGCGTAAAGACGTGACTGTTGTAGCCATCTGCGATATAGATGATGGAATGCTGCAAAAAAGTAATGGCATGATTAAAAAATCAGGTAAGGCGATGCCAAAAGTTTTTACAGGAGACAATCATGCTTATCGTAAACTGCTAGAACTGAAAGATCTGGATGCAATCATCATTGCCACTCCCTGGGAATGGCATGCTCCCATGATACTTGATGCATTGTCTGCAGGTGTAAAATATATCGGCACCGAGGTAATTCTTGGTATCACATTACAACAACATTGGGACGTGGTACGCGCTGCAGAAACCAACAAGGCTCAAGTAATGATGCTGGAAAATGTCTGTTATCGCAGGGATGTGATGGCGGCGTTGAATATGGTGCGACAAGGGATATTTGGGGAGATCATACATTTACAAGGTGGGTATCAACATGATCTGCGCGGGGTAACATTAAATGATGGCAAATCAGCATACGGTGCAGGCGTTGAGTTTGGTGAAAAGGGATTTTCCGAGTCACGCTGGAGAACGAATCATTCTGTGCATCGCAACGGTGATCTCTACCCAACACATGGCATCGGACCTGTGGCAATGATGATTGATATCAATCGCGGCAACCGCTTTGTTTCTCTTTCATCTTTTGCATCGAAGGCCCGCGGCATGCACGATTATATCGTAAAGAAAGGTGGTGAAAGTCACCCAAATGCCAAAGTTAATTTTAAGCTTGGCGACGTGGTAACAACCCATATCAAGTGTGAAAATGGTGAAACAATTCTGCTCGAACATGATACGAGCCTACCTCGTCCTTACTCATTAGGATTTAGGGTTCAGGGTACTAAAGGCCTGTGGATGGATATAAATAAGAGCGTTTATGTAGCGGGTGCAAGCAAGCATGATCAATGGGATGATTCGAAAGCCTGGTTCGAAAAATACGATCACCCTTTATGGAAAAGGTGGAGCAAAGAAACAGAAGGAGCCGGGCACGGTGGAATGGATTTCTTTGTACTGCATGGCTTTATAGAAGCTGTAAAACGTAAGATCCCCACCCCTATGGATGTTTATGACGCGGCTGCCTGGAGCGCTATCACACCTTTAAGTGAAACTTCAATTGAATTAGGTAATGAGACAGTAGCTTTCCCTGACTTCACAGGAGGTCTTTGGATGAACCGTAAGAATGACTGGTCAGTAACAGATGAATATTAAGAAACAAATCCCCCGGCATTTCCATTGAATGGATGCCTTGGCAAAAGCTAGATAATATCCATTGCCTTAACAAAGGATGTACAAATTATCGGTAAGATTAAGGTAAGGTAAGAAAAATGCATACCTATCGCAAGTAAAAACGCAGCGGTTGAAACAAAAAATATGATCCAGGCGAGTGCGGGATTCTTCTTTTGGGTATACATATCTGATAATTTCTACGAAAATAAGCTAAAAATTAAAATGAACGATTTTTAGCTGAAAAAACTCTTTGTAACCGCACAGAACGCGAAGACTAAGCACGATGCAAGCAAAGCACAGCTTTGCGTGACTTTGTGCTCCTCTTCGTGCTTTGCGGTCATGTCCCTGCCACTTGTGTCGCCAAGTGTACCAATTACACATATAACCTCTTTTTGTATTATTTTCGCTTCTTTCCAAATTAAATTCGCATGACTATTCATTTTTACCTTCGTTACCACACCCAGATGGGCCAGCAAATCAACTTACACCGTACAATCGAGGAATCGGGGAAAAAGAGATCGGATATAATATCGATGAAATACCTGAACACCGAATTCTGGCATACAGAATTCGAACTAGAGTCTATCAAAGGCACTACTATTAATTATCACTATTCCGTTATAAATGCCCTCGGTGAAGAGTTCTCCGAAGGTGAACATGATCGTATCGTTGAATTTTCCAAAACCACCACTGGGGTCATAGAGTGTTTCGACACCTGGAATTTTGAGGGAGCTTATGAAAATGTCTTTTTCACTTCTCCCTTCCAGCAGGTGTTGCTGGCAGACCGGGAAACAAAAGTTAAAATAAAACTTGTAAAAGATCCCACTCACATCTTTAAAGTAAAAGCAGCCCTTTTAAATAAGAATGAAGTGCTTTGTATAACAGGCAGTACCGCTGCTTTTGGCGATTGGAAAAAAGACGCCGTTTTACTCCTCTCCCGCGAAGGTAACTGGTGGGTGGCAAAAGTGAAAATTCCTGAAGAAAGTTTTCCTATCCAGTACAAATATGGAATATATAATACAAAAGAAAAACACGGGGTAAAACTTGAAGGAGGCGAAAACAGGTTTCTACACGGCAACGCTGTTCACCATCCTCTTACAATACTGCACGACGGGTTCGCCAGGTTCCCGAATAACACGTGGAAAGGTAGCGGAACAGCTATACCCGTGTTCAGTTTAAAAAGCAAAAATAGTTTTGGGGTGGGTGAATTTGCAGATCTGCAACTACTGGCAGACTGGGCAAAAGAAGTCGGCCTGAAACTCATACAGATATTACCTGTTAATGATACCTCTGCAACTTTTACATCGGCAGACTCTTACCCATATGCAGCCATTTCGGCATTTGCACTTCATCCGATTTATATAAACCTCGACAAGGTTGCCGGTAAAAAGAATGCTGCCGTTCTGAAGCCCTTAAAGAAAAAACAAAAAGAACTTAACGATCTGCCAGAACTCGATTATGCGCAGGTAATGGAACTAAAACTTTCAGCACTAAAAGAAATCTTTCTGCTGCAGAAAGAATCTTACCTCGATGACCCGGCATTTTATGATTTCTTCCAACAAAATAAACACTGGCTGGTGCCTTACGCCGCTTTCTCGATCCTGAGAGACAAGAACGAAACTGCGGACAGCAGCCAGTGGAAACTGCATAAAATATATGACAAAGCAGCCATTGACAAATTCGTATCACCCAAAACAAAACATTACGACGAAATCTTTCTTCAGTACTTTATCCAGTATCACCTGCACCTGCAGCTAAAAGAGGCGACCGAATACGCCCATAAAAAAGGGATCATTTTAAAAGGCGATATTCCCATTGGTGTTTACAGGCACAGCGTAGAAACCTGGACAAGTCCCGAACTATTTAATATGGACATGCAGGCGGGCGCGCCGCCAGATGATTTTGCAGTGAAAGGGCAGAACTGGGGATTCCCCACTTATAACTGGCAGAAGATGCAGGAAGATGGCTTTGCCTGGTGGCGCCAGCGCTTTGAACAGATGAGCAACTATTTCGACGCTTTCCGTGTTGACCATATCCTTGGATTTTTTCGGATCTGGTCCGTGCCTATCCACGAAGTGGAAGGTATCATGGGGCACTTCGTACCTGCAATCCCAGTTCACGTGGTTGAATTCGGAGAGAGGCAAATATGGTTTAATCGTGACCGTTATACAAAACCCTTTATTGATGACGCAGTTCTAAACAACGTATTCGGGCATGCAGCTGAACACATAAAAATCGAATACCTTGATCACCAGGGTAGTGGCAATTACCAATTAAAGGAAGCCTTCAATACGCAACAAAAAGTTCAGGAATATTTCGATAGCCAGGTCGTGACTGACAACAAAACTGCCATTAAGATCGGTTTGTACGACCTGATTTCCAACGTTATATTTTTTGAAGAAAACGGCTCTGACGGAAAGGAATTTCACTTCCGTATAGACATGGAAAAAACTTCATCCTTTAATAGCCTGGATGAACATACCAGAAACCAGTTGAAGGATCTTTATATAAATTATTTCTACCGTCGGCAGGATGAATTCTGGAAGAAGCAGGCTTTACAAAAGCTACCGGCTTTAAAGGCGTCTACAAATATGCTTATCTGCGGCGAGGACCTCGGCATGGTGCCGGCCTGCGTTCCCGAGATAATGTACCAGACAGGTATTCTGAGTCTTGAAATCCAACGCATGCCCAAGGATCCTACCCGGGAGTTCTTTCATCCGAATGACGCTCCATACATGTCTGTGATTACACCTTCAACGCATGACATGAGCACCATACGCGGCTGGTGGCTGGAAGACAGGAATAAAACGCAGCGCTTCTTTAATAATGAATTGGGCCAATGGGGAGAGGCCCCTGTAAATTGTGAAACCTGGATAAACAAGGCCATCATCTTACAGCATCTATACGCCCCTTCCATGTGGAGTATTTTTCAGCTACAGGATATCTTTGGTATGAGCGAAACGCTTCGCAAAGAAAACCCTGATGAGGAACGAATCAACATACCGGCAGATCCCAAACATTTCTGGGGCTACCGTATGCACATACCCCTTGAACAATTAATTAAAGAAAAAGAATTTAATGCCAGCCTGAAAAGTTATGTCCTCGCCAGCGGGCGATAAAAATTAATTGTTAATGGATTATTGTTACAGGATAGCAAGCCATTAACTGTTAAGCGCTAAACATTGATTTTTTAACATTACTATCAACAATCCAAAATGGTTTGTAAATATTATCCATTCGAATTGAAGTTCAAATATCCCTTTACAATTTCAAGAGGAACAAAAACACACCAGCCTACGCTGGTTGTGGAACTTGATTTTCATGGCATAAAAGGTTATGGTGAGGCGCCGGCTATCTCATATTATAATATTCCGGTAGAAAAAATGATCGAGGACCTGGAGCAAAAAAAATCTTTTATTGAAAAGTTTTCTTTGACGGACCCTGAAAGGTACTGGCACTACCTGCATCATTTACTGCCAAACAACAATTTCCTGGTGTGCGCACTTGATATTGCCGCATGGGATATTTATGGCAAGATCAACAAAAAACCATTATACCAGTTATGGGAACTTGATGCTGCTGCAAGTCCGGGCACGGATTACACCATCGGCATCGATACCATTGAAAAAATGGTAGAAAAAATTAATGAAAAGCCGTGGCCCGTCTACAAGATAAAGTTGGGAACGCCGCAGGATATCAAGATCATGGAAGCGCTCAGAAGCCAGTCAGACGCCATCTTTCGGGTTGACGCCAATGCAGGCTGGACAACAGAGGAGGCACTTGAAATAATTCCTCGGCTGAAAGAGCTGGGAGTTGAGTTTATTGAGCAGCCGTTAGCAAAAGATAATTGGGAGGGAATGAAAGTTTTGTATCATGAATCTGTACTTCCACTGATTGCGGATGAAAGTTGTGTGGTTGAATCTGATGTAGAGAAATGCCATAAGCACTTTCACGGGATCAATATAAAACTTACCAAGTGCAGCGGCATTACTCCTGCACGGCGAATGATAACCAAAGCCAGGGAGCTTGAAATGTTGGTGATGGTGGGGAGTATGAATGAAAACACCATTGGCTCCGCAGCGATTGCGCACCTGGCACCACTGACAGACTACCTGGATATGGATGGCCCCTTATTGTTGGAAGATGATCTTGCTACCGGGGTGTCGTTCGATGCAACAGGTAAGATTATCTATTCAGGCAAACCCGGGTTGGGGATTAAATATACGGGTCTTTTCAAAAAATAGTATCCTCGCTGGCGGGATTGAGCTTCAATTCTTTTGCGCATAATTTTTCGGTGGATCACCATTTGCATGACGTGTTAGATGGGTAAAGCAATTCCTCAAATCCAACTTATAGTGTATGATTGTTAATTACGTTGCAGAGGGCTGGGAAGTCATCACACAGCGCGCTCATGGCTTACTGGCAATGCAGCTTGGTATGGAATGGAAAATAGCTGACCGTCCGCAACGATGGGCGGAAACCTTACTGGCAATTGCCGAGCATGATGATGCAGAGGTTGAGCTCGATGGCGAACAAGTATTAACGCCACAAGGAGCTCCTTTGAATTTCGACATGAAAGAATTTGAAGCCGATCACTGCGAAATGCTTCACAAACTTTCCATTACCAAGAGCCGTTACATCGCATTGTTAACCTCCCTGCACATGGATTTTTTGTACAGGGATTTTGCCAAAAAAGATCCGGTAGCGAAAAGCTTTTTAAAGCAACAGCATTTATTGCAGGTGAAATGGCGAAAGGAACTCAAGATTTCTGTACAGGAAATGAAAACAATTTATTCCCTGCTAGAATGGTGTGATGCATTCTCACTGTTAATCTGCCAGGACCTGGTTCAATCCGAACAACGATCAATTGAAATCAGCCAGGGTCCTGGAAATATAACATACCAATTGTATTCCCTCGGAAAGAATATGCTCACGGTGTGCCCCTGGCCGTTCCAGTCGAAGTCTTTTACCGTACACCATGAATCCAGGCTGATAAAGAAAGTACAGTTTAAGTCAGCCACCGAATTCAGAAAATATTTCAATGAAGCAAAAGTGAAAGAAAATTCGTGGAAACTTATAAAGTCAAAACCACCGGGTGAACCTAGTAAAGTGTAACACCAGGTTCGGGTTTAAAAGACCAATGGCAATTACAAACTACTGCTTACCAGTTTGTATAACTTTCCATCAGCTTTTGTCATAATGTATAGTTCGCCGTCCGAATCCCTGCCGAAATGCAGGTCGACACGTTTACTGCCGCAGATTTCTTCCAGGCTTTTTCGGGAACCATCCAATGAAACTTTCCACTCTTTTACAATCGCCTGCCTGCCTTGTTTCAGATCTGCAACGTCAATATAAAACAGCCTGCCCAGGAGGATATCACCAAACAGGTACTTGCCCTTCAATTGCGGAACTTTGCTGCCCCAATATTCATATCCACCTGAAATGGCATTTCCTTCGTCATGGTCATACTGTGCAACAGGATAGGTGACATGAAAACCAGTGTCATCTAACGGTAATGGGTACACCTTATTAAGATTGCCGAAAGGATTTACCCTAAAATTGCCTTCCCTTATGGGCCAGCCATAGTCATGGCCCTTTACGATCAGGTTCACTGACTCTATGCTACCATGACCAATATTGCAGGCAAGCATTTGTTTTTTTCGCGTCCAGGTAATACGATGTGGGTTTCTGAAACCAAAAGCATAGATCTCGGGATGCTTTTTAGTAGCTATCTTACTTACAAACGGGTTACCTGGCGGTATCCCGTACTGGCCGTTGGCACTGTTGCTGCCGGTGGGGTTTATTCGCAGGATCGTTCCCCATACCCTATCCGGGGTATGAGCGAGCATTGCAAAACCATTTTCAACGCTGCCGCCGTCGCCGACTCCAATATACAATAACCCGAAATCCTCCTCACCGGGTTTGGCGAGGGGATTAAATGTAATTTCCTGAACGCCGTGATTGCCAGCAACCATATTTACCCTCAGCAGTTCCCTTCGCCTGCCTGCAAATACCGAAGCTTTCGGATCGTCTGCTTTCCATTCGGTAAGCACCCATTGCAGTGTGACCTTTATGGAATCTTCGTAATCAAAATCTGCCTTTGCCGACCCGGCGGGCTCGCAATGGGTAGTATAAAGAAGGCCGTTCTTGTTAAACTGCGGGTGGAAGGCAAAACTGCCAAAACCTGTTGCAAGGCCCGGTTTATCAATAAATTTTGGCTTTAAAACAGCCATATCCATATAAACGGCGGGCTTGTTACCGGTAAGCTTATACAATTTACCTCTTAGGTCCAAAACAAACAATCCAGCTGTATTGGGTTGAAAGTCTAACTTGGTTATTCTTGCAAGTGGCGCCTTTCCGTTGTCACTCGAAGCTGGGAACTGTGTTACTAAATTCAGTGCCACAACTAAACTTGAAAGTTTAATGGCAGCCGGCACGGGATTACTTAATGCCCCTTCTTCCTCCGCTTGAATGCCGGTAGCCTTCTGCGTGTTTAGAAAAGCAGTAATATTATTGAGTTCCTCGGTAGTAAAGTTTGTGAAAGAAGGCATCACTGTTTTGTATTTTTCATACAATTGCCTTGCGCGCTGATCTCCTGAGTTGAGAACTTTTTGAGGATTCCTGATAAAATTTTGTATCCAGGTTTTCGTACGCCGCTCAGCAATGCCGCCCAGTTGGGGACCAATACCATCCTGCCTGAAATTGTGACAACCAATGCAAAACCGGTTAAAAATGGCTTCCCCCTTATCTGCATTTGTTGAATCCTTTGCAATCTCGCTATGGCGACCAGGGCTGGTTAAACTGGAAGCCGTAATAAACAAAAGACCCAGCATGGTGCCTAACGGTACGAGGAAAGATGTTTTCATAATAATGTATACAAGTATCGTAAATTATTTCAAATCTAAAACTTTAACCTCGTTTCCAGGAATCTTTTACAGGCTGGATAATACATTCTTATTAGAATATCAAGAAAGGCCGGTTTCAAACATTCGCTGATCAATTAAACATAGAGATAAATTCTTACGTATCTTTAAAATTGCATCAGAGGTTTGTTTGATTTCTATTAATCTTTTTATTACCCGTATCAGATGGAAAAATATTCAAGGAGTGTTTTTTTGAAAAACATCACCGGCGTTCTCGCGGTTGGTTTGGCAGGTTCAGCGTACGATTTCAAAAAAGAGATACCCTTCCTTTCATTTTCTACATTAGGCTGCCCGGACTGGACATTTGAAAAAATAGTGACTTTTGCAAAAGCAAATGGCTATACAGGATTAGAAATACGGGGCATCCAGCGTCAGCTTGACCTCACCAAATGCCCTGAATTCAGTAGTCCAGCTAAAATAGCAGCCACCGCGAACTTTGTAAAAGATTATGGGCTTAAAATAATCAACCTTGGCGCATCTTCAGCCATGCATCATGGTGATATAACACTTCGCAAGAAAAACATCGACGAGGCTAAGCAATTCATTGATCTTGCAGCCCAGCTCAAGTGCCCGCATATCAGGGTATTTCCCAATGATTTTCCAAAGGACAAAGATAAGCAGGCCACGATAGACCTCATTGTAAAAGGATTGCTGGAACTGGGGGATTATGCAAAAAATACGGGTGTTACGGTGCTTATGGAATCTCACGGCCAGGTGGTAAAAACCGATGACCTGGTGACGATCATGCAGCATGCAGCGCATAAGAATGTGGGGCTCGTCTGGGATATTGTAAATATGTGGGCGGTGACAAAAGAACCACCTGCGGGAGTGTATCAGAGCCTGAAAAAATATATCCGTCATACACATATCAAAGACCTCACCCTGGTTGATGGAAAGGATAAGTATACATTGTTGGGCAAAGGGAACACACCTGTTTTCGAAGGCATTGATTCCTTATACAAAGATGGTTATAAAGGTTATTATAGTTTTGAATGGGAGAAAATGTGGCACCCCGAAATTGAAGAGCCGGAGATTGCACTGGCAGACTACCCCAAAGTAATGCGAAAGCACTTTGAGAAGGCATGACATGGTACCTTAAGGCGTTAATCTCAGCGTGATAGTTTATGCCCCAACATGGAAACCGACACTTTCTGCCTTTTGAAGAACCGATAAAAGATCTCTATGAACAGATCCGGCAAATAAAAGCGCTGAAAGCAACAGATTCCAAAACTGACTATCAAAAGGACCTTTTACATATACAGGAAATGATTGTTACCAGGCGCCTTGAGATCACCGCCCAACTCAGTCCCTGGCAAAAAGTTCAGCTTAGCCGTCACCCCGACAGGCCCTATATGCTGAAATACATCGGTAACATAAGTTCCAACTTTGTTGAACTGCATGGTGACCGCTGCCAGCGCGATGATAGGGCGATGGTCGGGGGGTTCGCCAAATTCAATGGAGAAACGGTTATGTTCATTGGCCAGCAAAAAGGCAGTAATATCAAAACAAGACAGTTCCGCAATTTTGGAATGGCTAACCCTTCCGGGTACCGAAAGGCCCTGCGCCTCATGAAACTTGCGGAGAAATTCAACAAACCTATTATCACGCTAATAGATACACCAGGAGCGTTCCCTGGGATAGAGGCAGAGGAACATGGGGGAGGTGAAGCCGTTGCACGTAATATTTTTGAAATGATACGTTTGAAAGTTCCGGTAGTTTGCGCCATCATCGGCGAGGGAGGTAGCGGCGGCGCATTGGGTATTGGAATTGGCGACCGTTTTTTAATGATGGAAAATACCTGGTGCTCAGTGGTATCGCCCGAGAGCTGCAGCGCTATTTTATGGCATAACTGGGATCATAAAGAAGTTGCAGCCGAACAGCTGCGCTTAACCGCAACTGATATGCATTCTTTTGGATTGATAGATGGCATTATACCGGAACCACCTGGCGGCACGCACTGGAATTACGAGGAGGCTGCTGATCTGCTAAAAACGCAGCTTAGTATTTTCCTGGAAGAAGTAAAAAACATTCATCCGCTTGATCGCGTTAATCAACGGATCAAAAGACTGGAAAAAATGGGATCCTGGGTGGAATATTAATAATTTGTGCACTAGAAGCAACAAATAAAATGACCATCCCATTTTTGGGCTCAAGTTGATATTTCCGGGAGCGTGTTTTAAACCTATAAGGTTCATCACTTGCTCAAATATGCAGGATAGCAAACCTAATAAGTTAGGAAAACCGGGTATTCATCAACCTATAAGGTTTGAATGGTTCGAAGTTATTCCTGAAGGTTCAACCTTATAGGTTTTAGACTGGGTTCTGGTGTTTATCAGGGTAAAATTGAAGTTTAGTATACAGCCAAATAAGCGCCAAAACCTGGCTCCTTTGCTGGATAAAACTCCTCCATGTTATTGTTGCTGAACCTCAACCACCCATTCCTTATATTTCGCGGTTAATGAGTTCACAATTTCCGGATGTTGTTTGAGTTCATTTTTCATCTCCTCCACATCCGTTTGCATATTGAAAAGATATAACCTGGTTTGGCTCAATGAGTCTTGTAGTTTATTGCCTATAGGGTTATTAAGAAGCTTCCATTTGCCATGCCTTACTGCCCATTGCGGGTTCATTCCTCCCCCGCTTTGCCAGATAAAGGTATCATGCGGAGAGGAGATTTTTGAGGAACCTATAACGCCGACAAGACTCTTTCCATCAATTTTACGATCTGGCAAAGGCACTTTACACAGTTCTGCAAGGGTAGGAAACCAGTCAATGTTGGTTGCAAGCTGATCGCGAACTTCGTTCTTAGGCAGGTGACCGGGCCAGCTTATAATAGCAGGCACCCGTATGCCACCCTCCAGCAAACTGAATTTGGATCCCCTGTATGGCCCTGCATAACCACCGCCGCCAAATGTTCTTTCCTCTTCTGAATGACCGTGATCTGATTGAAAAACAACGATTGTATTTTCCTCCAGCCCAAATCTCTTGAGTGCCTGTAATACCGCTCCAACCTTTTCATCAAGTGTAGACATCAGTGCAGCATATTCTTTGCGCGGAGTTGGAAGATCCTTGTAATATTGTCGCCATTTTTCCTGCCCCTGTAATGGGTAATGGGGAATGTTAAATGCCAGGTAAAGATAAAATGGCTTTGCCTTGTTCTTTTCCAGGAAGCGGGTTGTTTCGTTTACCATCAGGTCAGGAAAAAACTTGCCATCTTCCCAAATCTCTTTACCGTTGCGCCAAAGGTCGTGCCTGTTTGGGCCCTGCCAGTAGAAGTAGTGGGAATAATTATCAATGCAGCCACCCATGTGGCCAAAGGAATAATCGAAGCCCTGTTGGTTAGGCATGGTGGCCGGTGAATACCCCATATGCCATTTACCTATGTGACCGGTTGTATAACCTGCGGATTTAAACATCTCCGCCATAGTTACCTGTGACGAGGGCATTTCATCTTTGCCACCTTTGTCAGACGATGCGTTGGTAGCCAGTTCGGCGCGTTGAGGAAACCGGCCTGTTAATAGTGAAGCACGAGATGGCGAACACACAGGTGCGGCAGCATAAAATTGCGTGAACCTGACACCTCTTCTCGCCAGTGCATCCATATTGGGCGTGTAGAGGTCTTTTGCACCGTAGATATTTAGATCCAGCGAGCCCTGGTCATCAGTGTATATCAATATAACATTCGGCTTTTTAGCTTGCTGGCTTATTTTAGTTTGAGCCATTGTAAAAAAACTGCCAAATAACAAGGCAGCGACCAGGCTGGTGGTAGTTATTTTTATTTTCATTATCGTGATTTTAGATTGATAAAACACTACTGAGAAGAAAAGAGTAAAAATACAACATCCGGTAGTATGCATTCTTGAATGAATGGTATTAACGGTAATTTGGGTTTTGCAACAATGACGGATTTTCCTGGATCTGAACAAACGGTACGGGCCAGAGATAATCACGTGTTTTGTCAAATGTTCTGTTGGTGATCGCTTTACCTGCGTAATTGTAAATGGGGCCATTATTTACGATCTCTGCTATTTTCCAGCGCCGGATATCGGAATAGTACAGCCCTTCAAAAGCCAGCTCCACACGGCGTTCGTTTCTTATTACGGTCCTCATCTGATCTTTAATTAGCCCGGGTTCCACGGCGGGCATCTTAACACTTGCGCGACCCCGCACTGCATTCAGAGCAGCATAAACCGTTGCATCAGGTCCTACGCCTTCATTCTGCGCTTCAGCGTATGTTAGTAACAATTCCGAATAGCGCATAAGGATCGGGTTTAGTTCCGTGCTTGGTGCGATTATAGCGACATTAACATCATCAGTAAACGAAGTATATTTCTTTAGACCAAAACCAGTGTTTACTACATCTGAAAGTTGCATGATTTTGCCGTTGAACTTGTACCCGATCACTGCGATTGTCTGGTGTAATCTCGGATCGCGGTTATCGTAAGGTTTTGCAGGATTGTAAAGTGGTGATAAGGCGGTGCTTTTGCCATCGATCATAAGATATGCATCTGCCAGGTCTTTCAATGGCGCAGGGGTATTAAGGATGTAAGATGTTTGATCGAAATTATTTAGAAACCTGGGTGCCAGGAATTCAACATTAAAAATCACCTCTGCATTATGCTCGTTCTGCAACATAAATAACTCACGGTAGTTTGGAAACAAAGTGTATACTTTTAAATCCATAATCTCCTGGGCAGTTTTGGCTGCGGCGGACCAGTTCTCCTGGTATAGAAGCAGTCTGGCTTTTAGCGCAAGCGCGGCACCTTTTGTTGCCCTGCCAACATCTGCCGATGGAAAGGTTGTTGGCAACACAACGCTTGCCTCATCAAGATCCTTTATAATCTGTTTAACGATGTTCTCCTTTGTATCTCTTGGCAGTTTGGACTGTTTGTCCGCATCGGGTGTTTCCAGGATCAACGGAACTCCGCCAAAAACATCCTGCAGGTTAAAATAAAATAATGCACGTAAGAATTTAGCCTCACCACGCATGCGGGTTTTAAGCGCCTCGTTCATGGTAACACCATCAATCTTATCAAGAAAGGTATTTGTTCTTCCGATACCTCCATAATTAAGGTTCCATTCCCTGGCGATGGTGCCGTCGGTAGTAGTATGCACCCCTCTTGCCAGCGGGCCGACGCCTCCATTTTCGTTATATCCCCATGCATTCGGTGTAATCATGTCGGTTTCATATACCGCGCCGCCACCGTATATATCACGTAGCACCTGGTAACAGCCTGATAGTCCGGCGCGGGCATGCTCTTCTGTTTTCCAGAAAGTTTCTACGGAGTACTGATCCGTAGGGTCTATATCAAGGCTGTTTTTATTACAGCTAACAGCGATGACTATCAAAGCACCGAACAGGGAAAGTTTTTGGATAAAATGATTTTTTGTCATGTCTGCAATTTTAAAATGTAACATTAATACCAGCAGTATAAATTTTTACGGTAGGATACTCGTAAAAGGTTGCACCGGTAATATTCTTTTCCGGGTCAAAATCTTTCATTTTGCTGAACGTAACGAGGTTCTGGCCGTTGAGGAACAGCTTGAGAAAACTCACGCCATACTTGCTTGTAAAACGAACCGGCAGTGTATAACTAAGCTGCAGGTTTTTCATACGCAGGTAGGATGCATCTTTCAGCCAGAAATCAGAGTTCCTGAAATTCTCGTTCACACTGCTTTCATAGGTTGTTAATATAGGTAAACGCGCACCTGTATTAGTAGGCGTCCACGCGTCTGTTACCCACTCCTTTGTAACGGCCGTACCAAACCAGAAAGGTTGTGCGGCGATAAGAGAAGCGTAGGTATCGATGTTTTGAACACCCTGGAAGAAGGCAGTTGCTTCAAAACCGTTGTAGCCAAGCTTTAAATTAAACTGATAGGTATATTCGGGTATTACGCCACCCGATATCACACGGTCATCTTCGGTTATAAAACCATCGTTGTTTACATCCTGGTATTTAAGGTAACCAGGTTTTGTTTCCTTGGTTTGAAACGGGCTTTTACTGATCTCTTCCTGTGATTGAAAAATACCGATGGCATGTATCAGGTTATATGAATTAATCGGGTATCCTTCTTTTATGAGGGTATTCCCTGAAAAAATCGTTTGTTGGTTAAGGTTAGTCACTTCGTTCCTGATTTTTGTAATACTGCCATTAACCTGGTAGTTAAATTTGCCCACATTGTTATGATACTCAAGTCCGATTTCATACCCGACATTATCGACCGTACCGATATTACGGATAGGGCCTGCAAGATTACCTACCTGTGATGGCAGGTTAACTGCACGAAGGATATCAGTGGTGCGTTTCTTAAAAACGTCTGCCACCAGGCTCAACCTGTTGTTGAAAATGCCCATATCCAACCCAATATTAGAGATAGTGGTGGTTTCCCAGGTAATATTGGGATCATTGTAGGCAGTGATCGCCGCGCCGGCTGTAACATTGCTGCCAAAAGAATAATCCTGGCCAAGATTCATCAGGTTGAGGTACCTGAACAAGCCGATCCTTTCATTGCCAAGCTGACCCCAGGAGGCTCTTAATTTCAGATCACTGAGCCAGGAGACATTCTCCATCCATTTTTCGCGATTGATGCGCCAACCTGCTGAGAAAGAGGGAAAAATTCCCCATCTTTTGTCATCGGCAAAACGAGACGAACCATCATATCGAAAATTGGCTTCAAAGAGGTATTTTTCCCTGAAGTTATAACCGAGGCGTCCGAAGTAAGAGTTAAGCCGGGAACTGTTGGAAGTACTTGATACGGCCGGGTTATTTGAACCTGCATTCAGTTCAAAAAGGTCGTTACCAAGATAACCTTCGTTTTGCGCCCAGAAATTGTTTGCCTTAAACGACTCAGCACTTGTTCCAAGCAACACTGACAGGTTATGCGAGTTGTTAAAGGTTGAGGCCCAGTTTAAGGTATTAAAGATGGTGGTATTTAATTCACCCCCATTAGTTTTTCTTGTTCCCCGGTTTGTTTGAGACACCGCCATCGCGTCTCCGTTAAAAGGAACACGGGTGGCTTCCCCGGTTTTGTTTTGATAGATATAAATATCAGGGACAAATGTTGTGTTTAGGTTATCTGCTTTGTTGATGCCAACACTCACTTTATACTTGATTGAAAGAGGAAGATCATATTCTGCGAAAAGGTTTACTAATACGCGCTGACCTGTGCTTTGATTTTCACCTTCAGTGGCGAGCACTATGGGGTGACGAAAGATGTTGTGCCCTGTGCTCCTGATGAAGGTGTTGGCATACCTTCCATCCGCAAGGTAGGTAGGATGAAAAGGCTGCGCTTTAAGGATAGAGCCCATCAGGTTTTGAACCCCTGCTACCGGTTCGTCAATGATCCGGTAATTTACATTGATATTACTGCCGATCTTTAGCTTCTTAGATACCTGGGCTGTTGAACTAAATCCCAATGAGTACCTCTTCGATTTCGATCCCATCATCACACCCTCCTGGTCGAGGTAACCAAGAGACAGCGCATAAGTAGTGTTTTCAGAGCCCCCGGAGAATTGCAGATTATGCTCCTGCATGGCTGCTTTGTCAAACATTATTCCAAACCAGTCATTGTTAGGATAGGTATAGGGGTCAGTTTTCATGCCTGTCTTGTATTCATCTATGAGGGTCTGTGGATAATCAACAATCAGCCTTCCACCGTTGATCATCGCCAGGTTTCGTAGCTCCATGAACTGAACAGGATCTTTTACCACATCCGGTAAGTAATTAACCTCCTGGTTGCCATAGTAAGCATTGTATTTAACCTTGAACAATCCTTTGGCACCAGACTTTGTGGTAACAAGAATAACGCCGTTCGCGGCTCTTGAGCCATAAATAGAAGCGGATGCCGCATCCTTTAGTACGGAGATACTTTCTATGTCATTGGGATTGATATCTGAAAGCGGGTATTCGATACCGTTAACCAACACAAGCGCGTTGTTATTGTTCAGCGTGCCCTGGCCACGGATACGTATAGTTGCAAGATCACGGCCGGGCTGGCCACCCGGCTGATTCACATAAACTCCCTGGACGCCCTGCAAAGCCTGTGTTGCATTTGTTAATGGCGCGTTTTCCCTGCTTTTCATATCAACGGTTGATATGGAGCCTGTAACATTTACCCTTTTCTGCTTGCCAAAACCTACCACCACAACGTCATTTAAACCGGCAACTACGGCCTCCAGCGCGATATTGATTTCGGTTTGCTTATTTACAACAATGGTTTTGGTTAGAAAGCCAATGCTGGAAAATTCCAGTACAATATTATCATTGTTCGAAACTGATAAAGTAAACCTGCCGTCTTTATCAGTTGTAGTGCCAAGATTACTACCTGAAACCATCACAGATACTCCTTGCAGTGGTTCCTCGTCAGCACCTGTTACTTTCCCCTTTAATTCAACGGGCGGAGATGCTTTTATGAGTAATTCTTCCCGGTAGCTGGTATCATGGGCCACGGACAGGTTCTTCCTCAGGATAACAATGGTATTGTTGATAATTTTATATGTGAGCTGCTGATCTTTCAAACAGGTGCTTAGCGTTTTTTCCAACGTAGCATTATTAACCGCCACATCAATCGGCGGTACTTTTCCGATAAGGTCCTTGTCATAGAAAAAATGAAAACCAGTCTGTTTTTCAATGACCCTGACAACCTCCGGCAATAGAACATTCTTCTTATTAATGGTAATGTTCTGCGCATAGCCGTGCGCCATTACCTGTAAAGTACAAAGCATTAGCAGCGAAATCATGAGCTTCATCATCATCCAAAATTTAGGTGTTATGAATAGAGAAAATCCTTCAGGTTTGTATAATCGGACGTAGCGATAAGCCTGCATCCCTTGTCAACAAATTGTGATACTTCCATTGCCGGGAGCTACCTACAACTAATAAATGATTATCTTCTTCTGATCTATCTTTAGCCTGATATCATTTAATTCCAGGATTTGTAGCACTTCAGACAATTGTGACTTTCTGCTGATCTTACCTTCAAAACGAAATACGGGGATTTTACCTGCGTAAACTATTTCCACGTCGTACCAGCGACCCACCTGTCGCATAATGGAAGTGATGTTTGCACCATCAAACTGGAACAAACCGTTCTTCCATGCTATAACTTCTTCCAGGTCTGCGTTGGTTATTTTTATCTTATCATCAGTTTTGCCTAGCGTCGCCTGCTGCCCCGGTTTTAAAATATTACGGCTTTCGCCATTTTCTATTTTAACGCTGCCCTCCAGCAGGCTGGTCCTTATTGTGTTTTCATCGTCATAAGCGTTTATATTGAAATGGGTTCCCAGTACATTGATTTTCATTTTGCCAACTGTTACCTGGAACGGTTTTTTGGCGTCTTTTGCTATTTCAAAGTACGCTTCCCCGTTCAAAATAACCTCCCGGTTGTTTCCTTTAAACGCTGTAGGAAAGCGCAATGAGGAGGCTGAGTTTAACCATGCTTTACTACCATCTGGAAGTATTAGCTGGTATTGGCCGCCTCTTGGCGTAGCAAGAGAATTATAGACCATCACCTCGCTTTTATGTTGGCTTTTTGTTGGCCGATAGGTCAGTAAACCGTCCTGCTTACTCACACGGGAGTCGCCTTGCTCTGCTACGTTGCCATTTTGAACATTATCAAGGTATCTAACGCTGCCGTCGGCCAGGGTCAGCACCGCTTTATCGGTACCAGGAACAATCCTGTTTGGCAATGTTGCCACTGCCGGCTCCTCTTTCTTAGCCTTTCCTTCGATGACCCAATAAGCAACGCCGATCAACAAAATCAAACATGCCGCAGCAGTCATGCACATGCGCAAAATAGGAATCTGCCGTACAATTTCAACAGGGGCGCTTGACATCCTACCTTCTCTCAGAATGTTCCGAAGTATATTTTTTTCTACTTGTTGTGGGATCCGCATTTCAAGTCCAGTATTTTCAACCACCTGATCGATGAGGGCTTTCACCTCGCATTCGTTTTCTGATTTTTCAAGCAATACCATGAGTTCTTTTGTTTCGGAATCACTGCATTGTTGATCCAGGTAACGCTTAAATAAATATTCTAATCGGGATACTGGCATTCTTATAATTTAAACTTCAAACCGTTTACATGTATAAGAGTAGGCAATTGGATAACTTGGGTGAGTGGGTGCAGCACTTTATTTTAGAGGAGTTGGCTGGGGTGCCAAAGAGCCGTTATTTCAATCCCTGTTAATTTCTTTCCTGTATTAACTGACCACTATCATCAACAAAAGCATGTTAAAGTGGAGTGTACAAAAGCTTTTTATATTTCTCATAGCCTGTGCCAGGTGTGACTTAATGGTCTCAGGGTGAATTTTTAGTAGTTGCGCTACTTCGCCCCGTTTCATCCCCTGTTCTTTTATCAACCTGTAGACCTTTTTCTGCTGGGCAGGTAACCGTTTTATAAACAGTTGTAACAACGAATTATATTCCTTTTCCAGGATGTCGTTTTCGGTGTCATTGTGTTTATATGAAGGACCGTCATCAGCAATCATCGTTGTTTTAAATCCGGCTGCAGTACGTTGCAACACCTTATAAGCGTTATTCCTGGTGATGGCATAGAGATATGCCTGGAACTTATCAATTTTTAAAAGATCTGCCCTTTTTAGCCAGATGGCTAAAAACACATCCTGTACAATTTCTTCAGTTAAAACCGGGCTGTTTGTAAGTTTAAAGGCTATGCTATAGATCCTGTCATTATAACACCGGAACAATGTTGTAAATGCATTTTCATCTCCACCTGCAACGAGGGAGATAATTTCCTTTTCATTATATAATACATGGTTGGACAAGCAGCAGTTAATCGTTTGAGGTGTTAATCAGGCAATGTAGTAATATTCTTAAAAATTTTAAAATAATAATTTCTAAGAAAGTGCGCCTGCCGATGCCCACCGCAGCGGCGATAAGTAATTACAAGTTCACCGGATGGGCCTGAAAATTAATTTACTACCAGGCTCTTGCTTTGTGTAGTATGGGCGCTGAAGTACCCCAGGGCGCCACCTGTTATATTGGAGACAGGGTTTGCTGGTGTTGCGTTGTTGCTGGAACCCGTCGCCGCATCTATGCTAAAAAGGTATTTATAATAACCCGGATCGATACATTTCATTACTATTTTGATAATATCGCCAGTTTTTAATTTCTTGTCCTCATCATCGTCGCTGAATATAAAAAGAGGGGTTGTTACAGGTCTGCCGTTTGTGTAATCATCGTTTATTACAAACACGGTTTTTTCCTCAACGGAATTCTTATATTGTACAAACTGGTAAGCGTTACCAGTTTCAACAGGATCACTGTATTTTACATTAACCACTTTCGTGGAATCTCCGAAGAAAAAACTTTCCTCTACGTAAAGACTGTCCAGTTTAACCAGCACAGGCATTTTAGAAGTTGAAGTAAATGTTCGCCCGCCTACATTAATATTTAATGTGTAGGTATGACCGATCGTTCCATTTATGGCTGTTGTTGTATAATTTCCCGGTGTTGTTTCAGTAAGTTGTTTTGGAGCTGAACCGTTGTCACTTACAGTAACTATTGCCCCGGAAACTCCCGGAAAATTATTATCCTCATTAAAGTTTTTTGTCTGTGTTATCGTTACAGTACAGTTGCCTCCCTCATTGCTGAGATTTCCTTCAATAACATATCTTTTTTCGGTATCGTTAAGGTTTATACTTATCACCTTTTCGCATGAGGCGAATAATAAAATCATCAATACTGAAGCGCCGATCTGTGTTAATGACTTCATTATTTAAATTTAAAATTGTAGGAAATGGAGGGAATAAACTTGAATAAGGCTGTTTGCACTGCCTCTGTTTTAGAAGGATCGTCCTCGCTTTCCCTGAATTGAATAGTGTAGGCATTTTCACGGCCATAGGCGTTATACACGCTAAAAGCAAGTTCAGAGCTCCAGCGTTTCCTGTTTTTCAACTGCACAGTTGCTCCAAGGTCCAGCCTGTGATAGTCTGGCATTCGATAACCGTTACGACCGGTGTAATAAAAATACACTTGGTTATTGACAGTATACTTGCCACTCGGGAAAGACACCGCGTCACCGGTGTAAAATATCCAGTTACCGGAGAATGACCATTTTTTGTTTAACTGGTACATAGCAACGAGAGCGATATCGTGGGTCCTGTCCTGGCGCGCATTATACCATTGGTTGTTGTTTATACCATTGATCTTACGTTCTGTTTTCGATAGTGTATAACTCAACCAGCCTGTTAATTTACCAGTCTTTCTTTTTAGCAGCCCTTCAATACCGTAAGCCCGTCCATTACCATATAATAACTGGGCTTCAATTGCACCGTTTATATAGATGTTCGCACCATCACGATAGTCGATCTGGTTCTGCATTGACTTATAATAAGTTTCAACCGTAAGCTCGTATTTGTTATCGTCAAGATTCCTGTAATAGCCTATCGATACCTGGTCAGAAATTTCTGGTTTTATAATGTTGGTGCTGGCTATCCATTTGTCAGTAGGACTGGAAGTTGTTGAATTGGAGATAAGATGCAAGTTCTGAACATTGCGGACGTAGGCAGCTTTCATAGAGGAAGAGTTATTCAACCCATAACTCGCGGCAAGGCGCGGCTCCGGGTTAAAATATGTTTTCACCAGTTCGCCTGAATTGTAGTGTTTTACATCTGTCACCCTTCCCTCACCATCAACATCATAAAAGTCGCCGCCGCCGATGATGCTAAATGCTGTGAGCCTTATACCATAAGAAATATTCAACTTTTCGGTTGCCTTCCAAACGTCTGATACGTAAGCGGCATTTTCCCAAGAATATCTTCTTTGAAAATTCAAACTATTAAAACTGGAGGCCTGTGAAGCAGTGATATCTCCCGGGCGCATGGTATGATTAATTGAATTAACACCTATCCGAATATTATGTTTATCATTCAGGTACCATTGTAATTCTTCTTTGATGTTCCAATCGCGTATCTGTGAAAAAAGCGTAAAGTCATTGGCACCACTCCGTATATTGATCTGGTAGTTATAATTGCTGAAGATGAGTGATGTGTTGGAAAAAAGCTTGTTGCCAAAAATATGGTTCCAGCGTAAAGTGCCTGTACCATTACCCCATCTCAATCCAAAAAGGTCGCCTACACCCAGTTTATCCGAACCAAAATATCCCGACACATAAAGCCTGTCCTTGTTACTTAACTGGTAATTTAATTTTGCATTCAGGTCATAAAAATAAAGCGTGTTGTTATTAATAGAGGGATCATTAGATAATCCCAGGAAAAGGTCAGCGTAGGTTCTTCTGCCTGAAACAAGGAAAGAAGATTTACCCTTCTGCAATGGTCCTTCTACGTTAAGCTTGGAAGATATCAGACCGATGCCACCGCTTACATTATAATCCTGGTTGTTACCGTCGTTCATTTTTATATCAAGCACTGATGACAACCGACCTCCATACTGGGCTGGCATCCCTCCCTTATAAACGGTTACGTCTTTAATGGCATCTGAATTAAAAGTGCTAAAAAAGCCTAGCAGATGCGATGCATTATATACCGGAGCTTCATCCAGCAATATAAGGTTTTGATCCGCTGCCCCCCCACGAACGAAAAAACCCGAATTACCTTCTCCCGCAGATTTAATGCCGGGCAGCAATTGGATAACTTTCAAAACGTCCCTTTCGCCAAGCAGCATCGGGATATTTCTCATTTCCTTGGTACTAATCTGTTCCACACCCATTTGCGTGCTTTTGAGGCTCCGCCCCTTAGGCACTGCTGTTACAATAACTTCGTCGAGGTCTTTAGAATTTTCATCAAGGAAGATATTTTGAACGAAGGTTTTGGTTAATACAATTTGCAGTTCCTGGGTTTGCAAACCAACACTGCTAATTTCAAGTATATGGGGCCCTTCGGGTAAAGTGAGGGAATAATAGCCATATTCATTGCTTACCGTGCCCACGTTTTTGCTTCTTATAGACGCTCCAATAAGTGTTTCTCCGTTCCGTTTGGATTTTACAGTACCGCTAATAGTAAACTTCTGCTGACCATATATAAATTGGGTGGAAAAGCCGATTACTACCAGCAAAAAAAATTTTTGCATAATTTTGATAAGATGTTGGTTTTTATTGAATATCGTATGGCAACCAGCGTAAAGGATCGGATTGCGCACAACAATGGCAGTGACACGATAACGTGACAAAGCCATTATTAGTATTACAAATTTTATCAATACCTGTTTACTTTCTAACAAATAAATTCACCAACAATGGAATAAGATCCTCACCCTTACTACTTTGTTGGTCACAAACATATATTTCAGTTAAAGATTTCTTCTGGAAGCATGACATGCGGATTGAGGCATAAGATTTGTTTCTTTTGCATAAAGATCATAATATGAAACAAGCTATGTTCGTTTACCTGTTCGTCCTATCTGTTGGCCTTTTTTCTGTTGCTTCGGTGTATGCCCAGGATACCACGACAGTTGGTCAGGATTTAAGAAATGCGGCGAAGAAAACGGGTAAAGCTGTTAAAAAAGAAGCGAAAAAAGTGGGTAATAAAACGGCAGAGATAGCGTCAAAAGGAAAATCCGCCGTGGTAGATAAGGTATATGAAGGGAAACAGGGGCCCGATGGCGAAAAGATCTTTATTGACAGCCATTCTAAATATTACTTTGTAGACAAAAAGGGACATAAGCAATACCTGAAAGAAAGCGAGCTACAAGACAAATAATAAAGTTCGCAAGTATACAACGAAACCTATTGAACAAAACGTAAAAGTACCATGATTTTCCTGGTACTTTTTTTTTGCTAATTTAAGATGTTAAAAGTTTTATTAAAGCAAGTAGGTTTCTGTTGTTATCGTATGTTTAAGACGGCGAGTACGGGAAGATGGTCCGAGTAGTACCTTGCCTCCTGCTGATCCGTAATCGTAACATGTTGTAATACCTGTACTTTCTTAGTTACAAATACATAGTCGAT
>JBBPYM010000449.1:0-7714 GCA_038199905.1 Chitinophagales bacterium
CCTACCTGGACATTATCAGGGATGTGAAAAATAACGTGAACATCCCCGTTAGTGCATACAACATCAGTGGCGAATATGCCATGATAAAAGCTGCTGCAAACATGGGCTGGCTGGATGAAGATAAAGCGATTCTTGAAACACTAACAGCTATCAAACGCGCGGGAGCTGATATGATCGCCACCTACTTTGCAAAAGATGCCGCAAGACTACTGACGAGATAGGTGTGGGGTATGGGGTAAGGGTGTGGGTTAGAACCATTCGCCCGCAATCCTTAATACATTTACAAACACCTTATCTTACCAAAATATTAAGTCCTTTAAATTGTAAAATATGTATTCACGCAGCAAAGAACTCTTCGAGCGCGCCCAGCAATCCATACCGGGTGGTGTCAACTCGCCCGTACGCGCATTCAAAAGTGTGGGCGGCACCCCGGTTTTTATTAAGAGCGCTCGCGGCGCCTACCTCTTCGATGCTGATGGCAGGCAATACATTGATTATATTAATTCATGGGGACCAATGATTTTGGGCCATGCCTACGAACCCGTTACAAAAGCCATCACAAAGAAAGCACTTGATTCTACATCCTTTGGCGCACCCACAGAATTAGAAATTGAAGTGGCCGAACTTATTAAAAGCATGGTGCCCAACGTAGATCTTATCCGCATGGTGAATAGCGGTACTGAAGCTTGTATGAGCGCCCTTCGGCTAGCAAGAGGATTTACGGGCCGTAACAAATTTATCAAATTCGAAGGCTGTTACCATGGTCACGCAGACGCCTTTCTTGTAAAAGGCGGCAGTGGGATGGCAACTCTGAATATACAGGCTGTTCCAGGTGTTACAGCCGGGGTTTCTAACGATACCCTCACTGCACCTTACAATAACCTGAACGCGGTAGAGGAACTTGTTGCAGGAAACAAAAACGAAATCGCAGCAATTATCATTGAGCCTGTCGCGGGAAATATGGGTTGTATTCTGCCTTTGCCAGGCTATTTAGAGGGTTTAAGAAAAATTTGCGATCGGGAAGGTATCCTTTTCATCCTGGATGAAGTAATGACAGGTTTCCGTTTAGCAGCAGGCGGGGCACAGCAACGTTTAGGCATAAACGCAGACTTGGTGACCTATGGCAAAGTGATCGGCGGCGGTATGCCTGTGGGCGCATTCGGCGGCCGAAAAGAGATCATGGAAATGATCGCTCCACTAGGAAAAGTTTACCAGGCCGGCACACTTAGTGGTAATCCGATCGCTATGACAGCAGGCTATACTTTACTGAAAGAGCTGAAAGAATGCCCAAACATCTACAATGAGCTTGAAGAAAAAGGTCAGTATCTTGAAAACGGGCTAAGCTTTGTAATGCAAACACTCAAATTACCTTACCGTGTTAACCATATAGGAAGTATGATCAGCATTCATTTTTGTGACCATGACGTTGTTGACTTTTCTACTGCCGCAGCCGCTGACATACCATTATTTAACAAGTATTTCCACCACATGCTCGATAATGGCATCTACCTGCCGCCGTCTGCATATGAGAGTTGGTTTCTCAGCAACGCACTAACGTATAAAGATCTGGATGCAACAGTTAAAGCAACGGAAGGATTCTTTCAAACAAAAGTATAATTAATGAAACAGCAGTTCACAAGGCTTTAACCCCGTATGCTTTTTGAAAGCCGTAGAAAAGTGTGAAATGGATGAATAACCTAACAACATAGATACATCTGTTACACTCAGTCCTTTTTCGTACAACAAGTACCTTGCGTGTTCCATCCGCTGGCTTTGGTAGAAATCGAAAATCGTTGTGCCGAACATTTCTTTAAAACCTTTTTTCAGGTAACATTCGTTGATGGCTACCTTACGGCTCAGTTCTTTTATTGTAATAGGCTCGCCGATATGCTGGATCAATATTTCTCTTGCTTTAGAAATCTTTTCCCTGTCTGCCTCGTTAGAAAGAAACCTGCAGGAAAAACTCTCTATTTCCTTGTCGCCTACCATGCACTCCAGGCTATACAACAACAGCATCTGGGTCTGCGCGTTAATATAGATATTTTCAAGGCTATCTTTATACGAATGATTCAACAGGCCTTCCAAAACCAGTCTTGTTCTACCACACAAAGGCAGAATTTTGGTGAAGGAAGATTTATGCTTGAAATGCAGAATATCATTGGTTAAAGTGTCGCTAAGTTTCAACGGTTTTACAAACTGCGATAAATGAACTGTTGAAAATTGAAAACTTAGCACATCCACGCTGTCAAGCCTTTCCGCGCAAACACGTGACCTGTCATCTTTGCAAAAATTACATGAAATACTATTCTCTTTGCAGTAAACATGTCCGGAAATGCAGAATCTTAACTCGAGGTAATTTTCCTTTGGTTCATTTTTTCGATAATGATACACCATCATTCCTGCCTCGTCAAGATTTCGTTGTGCGTTTTTCTGGTATCTTTTAATTACATATTGAACGGATCCGGGAATTTGTTGCTCTCTTTCCTGCATTAGCGTGAGCTCATCATGCATAACGGGCTGTTTGTAAGCCAGGGAAAGTATATCTGGAGGTTGATGCATGAGCAGCAAATTTATGGAATATGTTTCATACAACTATGTCATGGATTTGTAATGAATTCCAAAGTGGCTGAGAAGCAAGTTACATACTAAGGAATTATGTTTTTTCTACGGTAAAAAGTTGCCTACTGAAGAGATGGTAAAACACAGTAATGACTTACGCTTAATCGCCCGATTTGAAATCACAAAACTGTACAATAGTAGATATTAGTATTGGTCGAAGGGCTTAATTTCAGTACATTTGCAAGGTTCGCGAATAATTATAAACCAAAGATTTTCAATCAAAAATGAGCACAGCAACCGAGGAAGTTTTATCGATAGCCATGAGTGATTATGGCGCGGATAGTATCCAGGTTTTGGAAGGTTTGGAGGCGGTTCGTAAAAGGCCTGCCATGTATATCGGGGATGTGGGTGTTAAAGGTCTTCACCACCTGGTATATGAGGTTATTGACAACTCCATTGATGAGGCCCTGGCAGGTTATTGTAAAAATATAACTGTTACCATCTATACCGATAATTCAATAGGCGTGCAGGATGATGGCCGGGGTATTCCCACAGGTATTAATCAGAAAGAAAAACGTTCTGCGCTTGAGGTTGTAATGACTGTATTGCACGCAGGCGGCAAATTTGACAAAAATACATACAAGGTTTCAGGCGGTTTGCACGGGGTGGGTGTAAGTTGCGTAAATGCACTTAGCACTAAACTCCAGGTAACTGTTGAACGCGACGGGAAAAAGTTTGAACAGGAATACAAGATTGGGGTTCCTCAATATCCGGTCAGGGAAATTGGACTGAGCGATAAAACCGGTACTTATGTTCACTTCTGGCCAGATTACACAATTTTTATTGTTAGCGAGTACAACAGGGAAATTCTTGAAGGAAGGATCAGGGAACTTGCTTTTCTTAATCGTCGCATTAATATTACGCTGATTGATGAACGTGAAAAAGATGAAGAAGGCAACGTTTATTCCAAGTTGTTTTACAGTGAAGGCGGTATTGTGGAGTTTGTTGAGATGCTTGATAAAAACGGCAAACGAAATGCTCTTATCCCAAACACATTATTTGTTGAAGGTCACGACGCTGCGAGTAATGTAGCGGTTGAAGTGGCGCTAACTTATAATGACGATTTTAAAGAGCATATTTTCTCTTACGTTAATAATATAAATACCATTGAAGGCGGCACGCATGTTACCGGCTTTAGACGCGCCCTTACCCGCGTATTTAAAAACTATGGTGATAAGCAGGGATTATTCGAGAAAGCCAAAGTTGAAATTGAGGGGGATGATTTCCGTGAGGGATTAAGTGCAATAATTTCAGTGAAGGTTCCTGAGCCTCAGTTTGAAGGTCAAACAAAAACAAAACTGGGCAATAATGAAGTGAGTGGAGTGGTGGAGACAACCGTCGCACGTGCGTTAGAAGCTTACCTCGAGGAAAATCCCCGTGAATCAAAAAACATTATATCAAAGGTAATCCTTGCGGCCCAGGCACGTGTTGCCGCCAAAAAGGCTAGAGAACTTGTTCAACGCAAAACAGTTTTAAGCGGTGGCGGGTTGCCCGGCAAACTGGCGGATTGCTCTGAAAGGGACCCGGATCGTTGTGAGTTATATCTGGTGGAAGGAGATTCAGCCGGTGGCACTGCAAAACAGGGTCGTGACCGAAGTTTCCAGGCAATTTTACCATTACGCGGCAAGATCCTCAATGTGGAAAAAGCCCTGGAACACAAAATTTACGAAAACGAAGAGATCCGGAATATGTACACCGCACTAGGTGTAACCGTGGGTACGGCCGAAGATCCGAAAGCACTGAACATCCAGAAACTTCGATATCATAAACTGATAATTATGACAGATGCCGACGTCGATGGCAGTCATATCGCTACACTTATCCTCACTTTCATTTACAGGTATATGAAAGAGCTTGTTCAGCAAGGTTATGTGTTTATCGCGCAGCCGCCTTTATACCTGGTTAAAAAAGGCAAGGAACAATCATATGCCTGGACAGAAGAACAACGGAAATCCTGGATTGAAAAGTTCGCGAATGGCAAAGAAGACAGCGTTACCATACAACGTTATAAAGGTTTGGGAGAGATGAATGCACAACAATTGTGGGATACTACCATGAATCCTGCAACCCGTACCTTAAAACAGGTTACTATCGAAAGTGCCGCCGAAGCCGACCTGGTTTTCAGTATGCTGATGGGTGACGAAGTTGCCCCTCGCAGGGAATTTATCGAAAGCCATGCTAAGTATGCGAGGCTCGATATCTGACAATGTGAAAGGAGATATATAGTTCAAATTCAACAAACAAGCATTTAACGATACCATATTACCCCTATTTCCGTTATTGTTTTTGCTAATTTTGCCTTTTTCTGATTAGTTAACTGATAAAATGTTTATTTTTATTTATATTTCGGTTATCAGAATTAACCTTTGGCCCCGAATAAATTACTAATCATTAAATTTTACAATTATGTCTAATGACACCACGATCACTGCATACAATGTTAAAACGAAGGAAAAAAATGTCCCAATGAAAGATGCAGTAATCACTAAAACGTCCCGTGGCGGTTATATGGCGCAAGGGAACGATGGTAAAGGCAATAAACTTACTACGATGTTAAGTGAAGCAAAAGCCCTGGGCGCCATTAAAGAAGGCACTGCTAAACAAGGCTGGTAATATACCTGGATAATATTTTAATAGAAAGCCCTCTCATTATGAGAAGGCTTTTTATATATAGATAAGCAACGATTAAAATCGCCCTGGCTTTTTATTTCTGCAATACTGTTCTCCTCGTGTTGATTGTCACAATGCCTGACACCTTAGGGTCAAAAGCAAATCTTGTAAAACATGTTCAGTTGTGAGTTCTAAGCAGACCGCAAAATCAACAAATGTTTTTACCCGCTTTTTTATTGCCCTGTTATTGAAAGTATTGGATCTCACTGGCCCCAAAATAGGAATGTATTACTTCCGGTAGCCGGATACCTGTTTCACCCTGGTGATTTTCCAGCAGGCAGGCAAGAATGCGTGGCAAGGCTAGTGAGCTTCCGTTCAATGAGTGAACCAACTGGGATTTCCCGTTTGCATCCTTAAACCTTATTTTCATGCGGTTAGTCTGGTAAGACTCAAAATTAGATACCGAGCTAACTTCAAGCCATTTGCCCTGTGCAGCACTGAATACTTCAAAATCATATGTCAGTGCAGAAGTGAAGCCCATGTCACCACCGCATAATCTCAGGATCCGGTAGGGCAGACCGAGTGATACGAGCAGTTTTTCCACATGCAGCACCATTTCTTCCAACACATCATAACTCCTGTCCGGATGCACCAATTGCACGAGTTCTACTTTATCAAATTGATGCAACCTGTTTAATCCCCTTACATCCTTTCCATAATTTCCTGCTTCTCTTCTAAAACATGGGGTGTATGCAGTCATTTTTATTGGAAGCTCTGTTTCTTTTAAAATTTCATCACGATAAATATTTGTAACCGGCACTTCCGCTGTTGGTATCAGGAAAAGATTGTCTTCATTAACATAATACATTTGCCCTTCCTTGTCTGGCAACTGCCCGGTGCCATAAGCTGAAGTTTCATTCACAAGAAACGGCGGCAGGTATTCCATATAACCTGCGTTCACATTATAATCAAGGAAATATTGTATTAGTGCGCGTTGCAGTTTGGCGCCTTTGTTTCGATAAACGGGGAAACCACTGCCGGTTATTTTGTTACCGAGCTCAAAATCAATCAGGTTGTATTTTTTTGCAAGGTCCCAATGTGGAACCGCGTTTGGGTAAAGGTCCGGGATCGAGCCACCCTCCCTTATCACTACGTTATCTGCAGGGGTTTTCCCCGGCGGCACTTTGTCAGAAGGCAGGTTAGGCACTTGCATCAACAAATTATGAATGGCTTTCTCTAGCTCGCCAAGGCTTTCAACATCATTTAACTTCTCCCTTATTAAGGCGACTTCTGATTTTTTATCTCCTGCAGCGTCCTTATCACCAGATTTCATAAGTATACCGATCTCCCTGGAGATGCTATTTACCTTTGCCAGCAGCTCATCTTTTTCAAACTGCAATTTTCTTCTTTGATCATCAAGATCTACGATCTCGTCAATAATTTCAATTCTGTTGAAATTTCTCACCGCCAGTCTTTGCTTTACCAAATCTTTATACTGACGAATAAAAGGCAACTGTAACATCTTATAAAATTTGTGCAAAATTAGTGAGATTTTAGTTGCCGGAAGAACTTAGGAAAGAAGGCTATCGGCCATGAGCTAAAGTCGTTCGTCATTTTTTGTCTTCCAATACACTCATACCCCCAACCCCATACCTGATACCAAACTATCTTATCTTTGTAAAATGGAAATACAAGATGACCTGCAAACTCGTTGGTGGCAGTTGGAAGCAAAAATGATAGACAGATTTGGGAAAAAACCTGATCTTGAAACGATTCTTTTCTTAATAGGAATCCAGGAACTCGGCGACATTCGAAACAAGTTTACAAAAGAACAAAAGCAAGACCTTATACATGTAGCGGTATGCTCCCTGCTTTCATTAAGCGGGTATTACGAGCTGGAAGGCGCCGATATTGATGGGTGGCCTCATTTCAGGCAGCTTAAGTCTATGCCGGTGATGAATATGATTGAACAAGAGAACTTTCTGAAAGACCATGTGTTGTTGTATTTCGGGCAAAATAAATTTCTCTGACAAAAGGCTTAGTCTGTTCATTCTCAACGCGCGTCAACATTTGATCCCTCGTGTTAAAAACAGTAATACTTCTACCCCTATTAATTTTCTTTACTTCCTGCAATCCAAAGCTTGCAAACGGGCTGCGGAAAAAAGATCGTGCAAAGGATATAGCCATGGTAACTGATCATGGAACAATGCTTATTCGCCTGTCTGATTCCACTCCATTGCACAGGGATAATTTTATAAAACTCGTAAAGCATCATTTTTATGATGGCATGCTGTTCCATCGCGTGATCCAGCATTTTATGATACAGGCTGGAGACGCGGAAACCAGCGGAAAGGCAATGGGCAGAGACTCTTTAGCAAAACAAAAGCGGTACACAGTCCCTGCCGAGTTCGTACCAGCACTGTTTCATAAAAAAGGTGTTATAGCTGCGGCACGGCAAGGAGATGATAACAACCCATTGAAAGCC
>JBBPYM010000450.1:0-7704 GCA_038199905.1 Chitinophagales bacterium
ATTACCGTTTTGGCACCTTCACCAGTATAACCACCCCAGATACCATTTATTTCTATCGTGGGTCTTATGCCGGTTCGCTCATTGGTTGAATAACCTTTTTCTCCCCACAATTCGCTAACACCAAGATCAGTCTTATAGTCCTGTTCATTAAAAGGAGCTTCGGCCATAAGCTTTCTCTCTTCGGGGGTTGATTCAATAACATCGTCGTAAAATCCGGGTATGGTGATAACATTATTTTCGTCGTGGCAGGATGCGATCATCTTTGATAATATTGTGATGGGGTTAGCTACGGCACCTCCATAAACACCACTATGAAGGTCGCGGTTGGGCCCAGTAACCTCAACCTCGATGTAAGAAAGGCCCCTGACACCAATGTCAATTGAAGGGTTCTCCATGCTTAGCATGGCAGTATCACTTATAAGTACCACGTCAGCTTTCAGCAGGTCCTTATGAGCAGTAACAAACTTCGCCAGGTTTGGTGAGCCAATCTCTTCCTCTCCCTCAATGATAAATTTAATATTATTGATTAGTGTATTTGTTTGCACCATTGTTTCCAGGGCTTTGATATGCATATAAACCTGGCCCTTATCGTCACACGATCCTCTTGCAAATATTTTACCGTCGATAATAACCGGATCAAAAGGACCACTATTCCATAGCTCAAGCGGCTCTGCGGGTTGTACATCGTAATGGCCATAAACAAGCACGGTCGGTTTAGCAGGATCAATAATTTTTTCACCGTAAATAACCGGATGCCCCTCTGTTTGATAAATCTCAACACTATCAGCACCCGCTTCAAGCAGGCGTTGTTTGATTCTTTCGGCACATAATTGCATGTCTGCTTTATGCTCATTTTTAGCGCTTACACTTGGAATGCGCAAAAGCTCGAGCAGCTCACTTAAAAAACGATCTTTGTTTGCTGACTGATATTCTTTCCAAACCTCTGTGGTGGCCATGTTGATGCTCATTTAAAAATGATGAAACAAATTTAGGTTGTTTTATGCAATGGAAGTAAGGGTTCACTGCTTGTTAAAGGCAGCAACTTTTTAAACGTTCCATGTGCATTTTAAAAAGTATCAGGTATCCTGTACTTTATTCGACTCCGTTTTTTTCTTCCGGGAAAAATATTTTGCAAAATAAGGCGACAATCTTTTTATCGTCCTGAAATAAAACTCCTGGTTAAACAACTGGGAATCACGCATGGCTTTATAAGTAAGAAACAATCCTATGGGTGTTAAAATAAAAGTAGCCATCCACATGCCGGGTATCGGCGGTAAAACCTCTGTTTTAACGAGCTTCTGACCGAAATTGTTCAGCAGGAAAAACACCACGAAAAATGCAACCGCAAACACAAGCGGCGTGCCCAAGCCTCCTTTACGGATAATAGAGCCAAGCGGTGCACCTATCAGGAACAACACCAGGCACGCTATAGACATGGTTAGCTTTCGGTGCCATTCAATGGAATGCAGCAACACATCTTTTTTCTTCGCCTGGTATTCAATCACCGTCACATCTATATTCGACTTTATATTGTTCACCTGTGAAATTGTTCGGTCGAGTATAGTTGCTCTTTCACTATCAGGAATAAGATCTTTCATGTTTCTTATTACCTTCCTGCTGGTATCCTTTACGGACACCCAACCAGTATCCGCATAACTGGCAAATTTCAGATAGGGGGATATTTGCATGCCTATTCTTTTTCCATAGGATACATTGTTTTTTTTCAGGGAATCTATCGCTTTGTCGAGTTGCCGGATGCTCAGCATCTGGTAGTTATCTTTGAACACACTGTCCTCTGTTTTATTTAATTTAAAAGAACTTAGGTCAAATACCTTTTTATACTCCTTAAAACCCATGCGGATAAAATCTGTGTTTGTGGTCATGCGATCACCCTGTTCCTGGTAACGCCAGCCGTCTTTTAAGTTAAACTCAAGAAAATTAGATTTGTTCACTTTCATTTCTCCGCTCCTGGCCACAATGATATTATCCTGGATATCATAATTCTTCTCATAAATTATTACATTCCTGATAGTAGTGCCATCTTTCTCTTTTTTGCCAACCTTAATTACAAAACCTTCGATCTTGTCATAAAATACGCCCTCTTTAATATCAAAAGCAGGCTTTGACATGATGATGTCATACTTAAGCGTATTCATTTTTAGCGTTGCCACCGGAATTATATAATTATTGAAAAGAAATGCGGCACCACAAAGAAGGAGGGTGGTAAGAAACAGTGGACGCATAAACCGTATCAACGGAATACCGGCAGACTTAATCGCAACCAGTTCAAAAGTTTCCCCTAAATTGCCAAAAGTCATTATGGAAGAGATGAGGATGGCAAGCGGCAGCGCTAAAGGTATATTGTAGGCTGATACATAACTGGTAAGTTTTAGGATAGTAATAATATCAAGTCCCTTGCCTACCAGGTCATCAATATACAGCCAGAAAAATTGAAGGGTCAGAACAAAGAGCGTAATAAAAAACGTTGCTACAAAGGGCCCTACAAAAGCTTTTAATATAAGTGTATCTAATTTTTTCATTAAAGAAGTAAGCTATTAACTGGCGAAGCTACCCTTTCCCGGTCCCTTTCAATTTCTTTACCCTAACCTGCTTAATAAACCATTGCCTCGAGGAGGTATCGTTATGGAAAAAACAAAAATACAGCTTTCAGCAGACGAATTGCAATTGATGCGGAACGGTAAATGGATTTTAACAAAGAACAGCATCATAGAAAAAGTAATTTTTGGCCTAGGAGAATTTTCCGGTGAGTTGCAGCAATACCTGATCTCATGTCAACCCCTAATTGATAAAGAGATTTTATTGCCAAGTCCAAAAATATCCAGGGGTGAAAAATACCAGGGTCTTCCTTACGTTATATTGGATTATCCACGAATATTTGGCAAAGAAGATATCCTTGCAATAAGGGTACTTTTCTGGTGGGGGAATTACTGCAGCATCACTCTGCACGTGAAAGGAAAGTGGCAGCCTGTTTTGACACAAAAAATTCTCTCGGAATTTGACAAGCTGCAAACAGCCGGATTTTATATATCCTTTTCTGGCGATGAATGGACCCACAACCTGCTAGAAGATGACTACAGGTTTTTTCAACAACTCATCAGAAAGGAACTAGCGGAAAAACTACCAGGATCCAACTTTCTGAAGTTAGCTGCTAAAATCGAAATTGACACCTGGGAGATAATGAAAATGGAGTTTCGTGACTTATATATTAGACTTGCCGCGTTGCTTAAAGCCTAACTGCCGATGCGATAAAACAAATCCTTCAATTGCGAATCCCACAACTGGCTCTGATCCTTAATCTCTTTTTTTTCGGCAAAATCTTTCACTAGAAGAATAGTTTGATTGGTAACTTCTGATCGCTCAATGCTGAATTCAAAAAATTCTTCTTTAGGTGCATGAAGCCAATGAAAGCGAATGGATTTATCATCTACACTCTCCAGCACTTCAGCTTTATCTACGCTGCCATCCCAGGAAAAACTAAATACGCTGTCTCGTTCGTCTACTTTCGGAGCAAACCATTCTTGTAATCCTGCGGGAGTACTTAAATATTCATACAGAATAGAAGGAGAACATCTTACTGGATATTCTAATGTAAAAAGTTGTTTCTTGCTCATCAACGATGTCAATAATTCTAAATGTTTCCAATAAGTGCAATGATAAAATAATATTTCATACTGCAAAATTTTAATTATCTAATTAGTGTTAAAGTTTTAATAACAAATTGTTAAACAAAAAGGGCTAATTTACCTGAATAGCAATTGGTTATACCAAAAATATTTGGTATAAGGTCTTACTATAGTTATATTGCTATTCAATCTTATCATGAAGTTTTCTAGTTTCAAAGTAAGAAAATCCATTATTCTGCGTTTTTATTCCAACTCTGTTTTCATTTTTCGAGTAGACCTTATAACCCTTAAACCTTAAACCTCCTTCCATGAGTATGCGCCAACTCAAGATCACCAAATCTATTACTAACCGTGAATCTCAAAGCCTGGAGAAGTATCTGCAGGAAATTGGAAAAGTTGAACTGATTAGCACCGAAGAAGAAGTAAAGCTTGCTATGCTTATAAAACTTGGCGACCAGGCGGCACTGGATAAACTCACGAAAGCCAATTTAAGGTTCGTGGTATCGGTTGCTAAACAATATCAGAACCAAGGTCTTTCCCTCCCGGATCTTATAAACGAAGGCAACCTTGGACTTATAAAATCAGCCCAGCGGTTCGATGAAACACGCGGATTTAAATTTATTTCTTATGCTGTTTGGTGGATTAGGCAAAGCATCCTGCAGGCGCTCGCGGAACAATCACGTATTGTTCGGCTTCCGCTGAATAAAGTGGGTTTAACCAATCGCATCCAGAAGGCATATTCGCAGTTGGAACAGGAATATGAGCGGGAACCCTCTCCCGAAGAGCTCGCGGAAATTTTGGAGCTGGATACAGAGGAGGTTTCAGCAACGCTCGGCATTGCAGCCAGGCACGTAAGCATGGATACGCCGATGTCTGAAGGGGAAGAAAGTACTTTGATGGATGTGATGGAGAATCCGAACGCGGAAAGAACTGAAAGAAAAATTGAACATGATGAGTCTTTAAAAACAGAAATAGGCAGGTCATTAACCGCGCTTACGGAAAGGCAAAAAGATGTTATTTGTTACTTCTTTGGCATCGGGGTAGATCATCCCATGAGCCTGGAAGATATTGGTGAAAGATTCAACCTCACCCGCGAAAGGGTTCGACAGATTAAAGACAAGGCCATTACAAAGCTACGCACAACATCCAGGTGCAGCATGTTGCGTGTTTACCTGGGTTGATCCAACAATCTTCCGGCTAAATCACTTTACTATTCCCTGGTTCAGAAATAATCATAAATTTGCAACATTCTTAAAGTGGATATGACATCTATGTTATATTCACTTTATGATTTTATGAAGTTTAATTAAAGCAATAGCTAAATCAGCGATTTATGTTTGAAAGTTTAAGTGACAGGTTAGAAACGGCCTTTAAACAGCTAAAGGGCCAGGGTAGGTTAACAGAGTTGAACATCGTGTCTACCGTCAAAGAAATCCGGCGCGCACTGGTAGATGCGGATGTTAACTACAAAATAGCCAAAGAATTTACTGACAGGGTTAAAGAAAAGGCGCTGGGTGAAAAAGTGATCAACGCTATTAGTCCGGGCCAGTTGATGGTTAAGCTGGTAAAGGATGAACTAATGGAGTTGATGGGTGGCAAGGAAAGTGAGTTTAACACAACGGGGAACCCGGCGGTAGTTTTAATTGCCGGACTTCAGGGAAGTGGTAAAACAACATTTAGCGGCAAACTGGCCAACTATCTCAAAACCAAAAAAGGCCTGTCTCCGTTACTGGTTGCTGCCGACATTTACAGGCCGGCTGCCATTGACCAGTTAAAGGTATTGGGCGGTCAGATTAACGTGGACGTTTACAGCGAGCCAGATACCAAAGACGCAATACTAATAGTTCAGAATGCCATCAAAGAGGCTAAGAGCAAAAACAAAAACATTGTAATCATAGATACTGCAGGTCGCCTGGCAATTGATGAGGCCATGATGCAGGAAGTGTCTGATATTAAAAATGCCGTTTCTCCGCAGGAAATACTTTTTGTAGTGGATTCCATGACGGGTCAGGATGCTGTAAATACTGCCAAGACGTTTAATGACAGATTAGATTTTAGCGGCGTGGTGCTTACAAAACTCGATGGTGATACTCGCGGCGGTGCCGCTCTTTCCATTCAGTATACTGTTAACAAGCCGATAAAATTTGTTAGCAGCGGCGAGAAAATGGATACGCTCGATGTTTTTTATCCGGAGAGAATGGCACAGAGAATCCTGGGTATGGGTGATATTACCACCCTCGTTGAAAAGGCCCAGGAGCAATATGATGAGGAAAAAGCGCGTAAACTGGAGAAGAAAATCCGTAAAAACCAGTTTGATTTTGAAGATTTTAAACAGCAGCTTGAACAGATAAAAAAGATGGGCAACCTGAAAGACCTTATGGGTATGATACCCGGCATAGGCAAAGCTGTTAAAGACATAGATATAAGCGACGATTCTTTTAAAGGCATAGAAGCAATGATTAATTCCATGACGCCTTTTGAACGAGCGAACCCAGATGCGATAGACCTTAAAAGACGGTCACGTATCGCAAAAGGAAGCGGCAAGGAAATTACAGAAGTGAACGCTTTTATGAAACAGTTTGATCAGATGAAAGAAATGATGAAGATGATGAATAAAATGCCAATGGGCGGCAAGATGGGTTTGGGCCGCCGCTAAAAAATCATATAAGTTGAATTCGAATTTAATATTGTTTTTTTGGAAAATTCGAGTGGATTGCTAACTTTGCAGTCTTAATTTTTATTAAGGTTAACCCTATTATTCACGCATTTAAATTTCTATTTAAGATGCCAGTTAAGATGAGATTACAACGACACGGCTCCAAGAAGAGACCGTTTTATTTTGTGGTAGTGGCAGATGCCCGGGCACCGAGGGATGGTAAGTTCATCCAGAAGATCGGTACTTACAATCCACAAACAGCTCCCGCCAGCATTCAGTTAGACCGCCAAAAGGCCCTTGAGTGGCTGCATAAAGGCGCACAACCTACTGACACTGTTCGCCGGATACTTTCATTCAAGGGAGTTTTATATTTAAAACACCTGCTGCGTGGAGTTAAATTGGGCTTGTTTGATGACGCAACTGCAATGGAAAAATTTACCAAATGGAGCTCAGAACATGAGGTTCAGGTAAAACGCCGGCAGGATGATCACCGCCAAAACAAGTATCCTGGCAGAAGAGACCAGGCTCCTGTTAGAAAAGTAGAGAAAAAACCTGAAGAAAATACTAATACTGAAGGATAATAAGGTCTCTTTACGTAAAAAATTGATCCCGATGACAATTCTCATCGGGATTTTTATGTGTGCCAATTCATACCCAGCGCGTAATGACAAAATATAATAGCATCGGCAAAATAGTTGCTTCCTACGGTCTGCAGGGAGAAGTGATCCTGAAGCATAATCTCGGCAAAAAAACCTCTCTTAAAGGGCTAATAGCCATATTCCTGGAACAGGCAGAAAATGACATGCTGCCGTTTTTTATTGAGACCAGTAGAATAAAAACTGACACAGAAGTATACCTCAAACTGGAAGGCTTAAACACAAAAGAAGAGGCAAGGAAAATTAATCAGAAAGAGGTATGGCTCGCAGAAGAAGATTTTAATAAATACGCTGCTAAATCATCGGCTATTTCGCTGCTGGGTTACCACCTTATGCAGGAAGGCAATGATATCGGGGAGATACTTGAAATAATTGAACAAAGCCACCAGGTGCTGTGCCGAATCGACCTGGATGGAAAAGAAGCACTGATCCCGTTACATGACCAAACACTTGATCGCATAGATAAAAAAAACAAACTGGTTCATGTAACATTACCGGACGGGTTGCTAGATGTGTTCAGGTAAATGATCAGGAACAAAACAACCACCGTCAACAAATTCTTGCCTCTTTTTAGTGTTGCTCCCGGTTATTTTTGATGTATTTATGGCTAAGCGTTCATATCATCTTACAATTAAATCTTTAGCATATTAGTATCACATGCCAGGCGTGCCCCAACGTTATATCGCTCATTTTGACCTGGATGCATTTTTTGTATCTGTTGAATGTATTAATGATCCGTCCTTAAAAG
>JBBPYM010000451.1:0-2390 GCA_038199905.1 Chitinophagales bacterium
ATCATTTCTTTTTGCGATTGTAAAGCATTGGCTTTCCATTTCAGGCTTTCAATATTTGCCTTATTCATTTTGGATGACCATTGGGTAAGTGGCAGTTTCATCATCCCCATTAATGAATACTGCATGGGCATGCCACCGAAGCCAAACATGTGTTCATACCTTATACCGAATTGTGGCTTTAGGCTTTGCCTTTCAGTTTCCTGCTTTAACCAGGTGATGTTGATGTCTCGGTCTATCGCTTTTAAATCACTCCGGTTGCTGTAAAAAAAAGTGCTGTCAAAAACAATATCTGAGTAATCTTTTACTGTGTAACTGGTATCAATATCAAAATCAATCAGCGCATTTCTACCCATCAGGGTATTGATACGGATTCGGTTTACTTTAATATCGTTTTCAAACATTAACTGCATATTTTTTAAATTACCCAATGCTGCTTTGGCTTTGTAGTAAGCGCTTATTTTTTCCAACCCGTTTTTGTAACGTATTTCCGCATTCTTAATCATAAAGTCTAGCAGCTTTTCGTTTTGTTCTATGATGACTAGTTTCTTTTTAAGAATCATCCATTCATAGTAAAACTGTTTAGAGTCATTAATCAAATCATTCAAGCTGGCATTCTTTTTTTCTTTTTCTACGGATGACATCGCTTCCATATAGGCGGCATCGGCATTTAATTTCTTGTTGTTGGGAATCATCTGTTGCCCACCGATCATATACTGGCCCATACCCGTTCCGCCCATATCATTCTTCTTCCACAAACCTGTTTTATAAGGCGCCATCCATAAACCTGAGTTAAACTCCGGTGGCATCCAGCTTTTGGCACCTTTTGCTGCTTCATCCATTGAGCGGATTTCATTGTCATACATTTTTACAATAGGGTGCAAAACTGTAATACTGTCAATGATGCTATTCAGGTTCATTGTTTGCGCCTTACTGCTGATTGCGATAGTAAGGGTAAACAGTATAGAGATTATTTTATTCTTTAACATCGATGAGTTCAATTTTGCCTTTTCGTTTTAATTCATTCTCTTTTACCAGCACAAATACAACCGGCGTTACAAACAATACATAAATAATTGCGGTTAATGTTCCCCCAATTAGTGGAATAGTGATAGGGAGCATTACATCGCTACCTGTTCCTGTGGCCCACAAAATGGGGATGAGGCCAAACAGGGAAACAGAAACTGTCATTACCACCGGGCGCAAACGCTTTGTAGCTCCGTCAAGAATATAATTGCGTATATCTCCAGACAAAATCGTTTCTTTAGAGTTGCCTTTGTCTTTCACCAATTTTTGCATGGCTTCGTTTAAATAAATCGTTAACAGCATTACCGTTTCTATCGCCATACCAAATAGTGCAATAAAGCCCACAGCAACCGCTACTGACAGATTCACCCCATAGAAGTACACCATATAAACCCCACCTGTCAATGCGAAGGGAACTGTGATCATACTTAACAATGCTTCTTTTAAAGAGTGGTAAGTGAAATATAAAACTGTGAAGATGATAACCAACACAATGGGCATGACAATTTTCAATGTCTGATTCGCCCGTAGCTGGTTTTCCCACTGGCCACTCCAGTCTATGAAGTATCCCTTTGGCATTTTTTCAACCATTGTGTTTAATTTATTTTGGGCTTCAGTAACGGTACTTCCCAAATCCCTGTCTCTTACATTGAACAAAACAGTTCCCCTCAATAAGGCATTCTCGGAGTTGATCATGGGTGGTCCTTCTGTAATTTTCACATCGGCAACTGTCTCTAAAGGAATGGGACCGAAACTCATTGTTTGTACCTGCAGTCGCTTTAAATCCTGCAGGTTACTTCTGAAATCCTGACCAAAACGTGCATTTACTGAAAAACGGCGACGGCCCTCAACAGTCGTTGTTAATTGCATTCCACCCAATGCGCTTTCCACTACTGCATTTACATCATCTACGCTTAAACCGTAGCGGCTTATCTCATCCCTCTTAATTATAATATCAATATACTTTCCGCCTGTAATTTGTTCTACATACAAATCTTTTACCCCGGGTATTCCCTCTAATCGCTTTTTCAATTGTTGTGCAAATGCATAAATCGTGTCTAAATTTTGTCCATAAACTTTTAATCCCACATCAGTACGAATACCAGTAGAAAGCATATTGATACGGTTAATGATAGGTTGTGTCCATCCGTTAGTTACTCCCGGTATCTGCAATTTGGAGTTGAGTTCATTAATAATATCATTCTTTGTTAAATTTTTTCTCCATTCGTTTCTTGGTTTCAGCATGATTATCGTTTCAATCATACTAATGGGTGAATTATCTGTTGCGGTATAAGCCCTGCCTGCTTTACCCAAAACATTATGTACCTCCGGGACTGTTTTAATGATTTTGTCCTGCACTTGCAATA
>JBBPYM010000452.1:0-13411 GCA_038199905.1 Chitinophagales bacterium
ATATTACCCTATTATCATTCTAAAAACATATACTTTTGCTGATTGATCACCGTTATAGTGATTTACACGCCTTAACATTTAAAATTGGAAAACAAGTCAACACATACATTTTTCTGCCAGGCTCAGCCTGAAAGAATTGTGTTTATTAGTGAGGGTTTCTGCACCAATCTTCTCCGAGCGCGACGTGGTTGCTGATAGGACGAGCAAATGAACTTGCCCCTATCAGTGAAAAAATCCCCTGAATTTTCTATCCCAAACATCTTTTCCCTTTTTTTCATCTATTCAATTTTAAAAATTGGAACATCAAAACATTGTTGTTAGGGTGGCTTCATCCAACGATAAACATTATTCTGTTACCATAACGAATGAAATGGAATCGTCTGCAAAGGCGAGAGGTACCGGGATAGCTAAGAGATCGCCTGCCTATCTTGAACAAAAAATGGATGAAGGTAAAGCCGTAATTGCTGTAACAACCGAAGGGCAGTGGGTAGGCTTTTGTTATATCGAAGTTTGGGGCCATAACGAGTTTGTTGCTAACAGCGGACTAGTTGTTTCTCCGGCTTTTAGGAAAAGTGGTATTGCCAAGCAAATAAAAAGAAGGGTGTTTGATCTTTCCAGGGAAAAATATCCTGCAGCAAAAATATTTGGTCTTACCACAGGATTGGCGGTAATGAAGATAAACTCTGACCTGGGTTATGAACCTGTTACTTACTCCGAGCTTACTGACGACGACGAATTCTGGGCAGGATGTAAGAGTTGTGTGAACTATGATATCCTGATGAGCAAAGAAAGAAAAAACTGCATGTGTACGGCCATGTTATACGATCCGGCCGATCATTATGAACCTGTGGAGACTGCGCAGGACTTCAAAAACAATTCGAAGATATATGAGCGTTTCATGAAGGTGAAACATAGCAAGCTGTTGCGTTTTTTAACAAAGAAACAGGTTGATAAAGTTCGCAAGCCAAAATCTCTTTTACAATTTTTTTTTAATCTCTAATCCCAGGTCTTCCTGTAATTTTATACATTATGGCTCAAACAAAAAAGGTTGTTGTTGGATTTAGCGGCGGGTTGGATACCTCTTACTGTGTTAAATACCTGAGTGAAGATAAAGGTTATGAAGTGCATTCAGTGATCGTAAACACCGGCGGATTTAGTGACGAGGAATTAGAAACCATTGAAAAACACGCTTATACGCTTGGAGTAACAACGCATACAACGGTTGACGCTGTAGAAAGTTATTACGAAAGAATTATCAAATACCTGATATTCGGGAATGTTTTGAAAAACAACACTTATCCTCTAAGTGTAAGTGCTGAAAGGCTAAGCCAGGCATTGTTTATTGCTGAGCATGTTAAAAAAGTGAATGCTGATGCGGTTGCGCACGGCAGCACCGGCGCTGGAAACGACCAGGTAAGGTTCGACATGATTTTTAATATCCTGATTCCCGGAATAGAGATTATTACTCCTATACGAGATATGAAATTGAGCCGGGAGGAAGAGATTTCTTACCTTAAATCAAAGGGAGTACAGATGAACTTTGAGAAGTCTATGTATTCTATCAATAAGGGTTTGTGGGGCACGAGTGTTGGTGGTAAAGAAACGCTTAATTCCAAAGGCATGTTACCAGAAGCGGCCTGGCCCACCCAGGTAACAAAGACCGAGCCCGAAGAAGTAATATTGAGTTTTGAGCAAGGCACATTAACCGCAATTAACGGCGAGTTTTACAAGCATCCTGTTGGAGCTATAAAAGCTTTACAGGAAATTGCAGGTGCTTTTGGTATTGGCAGGGATATACATGTAGGTGATACTATCATTGGTATTAAAGGGAGGGTAGGTTTTGAAGCAGCGGCACCAATGGTGATTTTGAAAGCGCATCATGCGCTCGAAAAACATGTGTTAACAAAATGGCAACTGAACTGGAAGGACCAGCTTGCACAATTTTATGGTAATTGGTTACATGAGGGCCAGATTATGGATCCCGTTATGAGGGATATTGAAACCTTTCTTACCAGTTCGCAAGAGAATGTTACCGGTGACGTGTTTGTTCAGCTATATCCATACCATTTCCAGGTGATTGGCATAGAGTCGCCGTTCGACCTGATGAGCAGTAAGTTTGGCAAATATGGGGAGATGAACAATGGTTGGACGGGAGAAGATGTCCGTGGGTTTACAAAAATTTTTGGCAACCAAACGATGATTTATCACCAGGTGAAGGGTTCCAACGAATAATGCCGATCGAAGAATTGAACATTCTTAAACCGGCAGATTGCCAAAAAAGATAACTTCAACATTCTTTTCACGATGCTGACATCCACGATCTGAGTTCTTTCACGTTTAGCATATAAAGAAACAATGTCAATGAATAAAATTAAGGCAGGTATTGTTGGGGGAGCAGGATATACGGGCGGTGAACTAATCAGGTTATTAATTAATCACCCGTCTGTGACAATCAGCTTTGTTCATAGCACAAGTAATGCAGGGAAGCCGATCGTCTCCGTGCACCCTGACCTGATAGGTGACACTGATCTTTTATTTGCGTCTGAAAGGCAGGATGATGTGGATGTATTATTTTTATGTGTTGGCCATGGTAATGCCAGAAAGTTTCTTGAAGCCAACGAGATTAGCGCAGCTACTAAAATTATTGATTTATCCCAGGATTTCAGGCTTCAGAAAACTACCACTTTAAAAGGTCGCAATTTTACTTATGGTCTTCCGGAACTAAATAGGGAGCTTATTAAAACTGCACATGATATAGCAAACCCAGGATGTTTTGCCACTTCAGTACAATTAGGCCTTTTACCGCTGGCCAAAGCAGGCCTGCTTAAGGAAGTGCATACCACGGGTATAACTGGGTCAACCGGCGCCGGGCAGGGCTTGAGTGCGACTTCACATTTTTCCTGGAGATCCAATAATATACAGGCCTACAAAACGCTGTCACATCAGCACCTGCACGAAATTGGGGAAACGTTGCAGCAACTACAGCCAGATAGTGAAATACAAATAAACTTTGTTCCCTGGAGAGGTGACTTCACCCGTGGCATATTTATCAGCTCCCAATTGGATTGTGACCTGAGTAAAGAAGAGCTGCAGCCCCTGTATGAAGATTATTACCAGCACCATCCTTTCACGATTGTAAGTAAGGATGCAATATTCCTGAAACAGGTTGTAAATACCAATAAGTGTATCATACAACTTGAAAAAGTGGGTAACAAGCTGGTAGTGCATTCTGCCATGGATAACTTGTTAAAAGGCGCTTCCGGCCAGGCAGTTCAGAACATGAACCTTATGTTCCGACGACAGGAAACTGAAGGTCTTAAGCTAAAAGCCACTTTCTTTTAAGTATTGGTGCTGCATACATTCTCTTTTGTTGAACACACTTGAATTGAAGGCCCGGTGCTTACTCCTTCGTATCTTGTTCCACAAATCTCATAGCTCACATTTACAATTCAACCATGAAATTATTTGACGTATACCCTATCAATGACATTACTATAGATAAGGCAGAAGGCTGTTATGTATGGAATGAAAAGGGAGAAAAATATTTGGATCTTTATGGCGGTCATGCCGTTATCTCTATCGGTCATACACACCCGCATTACGTAAAGCGACTGGAAGACCAGCTGCATAAAGTGGGTTTCTATTCCAATTCAATTTATATTCCACTGCAGCATGAGCTGGCACATAAGCTTGGCGCGGTATCCGGCAAAGAAGATTACCAGCTTTTTCTGTGTAATTCAGGAGCGGAAGCAACTGAGAATGCCTTAAAACTAGCTTCTTTTTATAACGGGCGCAAAAAAGTTGTTTCATTTTCCAAAGCCTTTCATGGCAGAACATCTCTGGCAGTTGCTGTAACTGATAATCCTGCTATCATCGCCCCCGTTAACCAGACGGAAAATGTGGTTTTCCTGCCGTTTAATGATGAGGCCGCGCTGGAAGAAGCGTTCACGAAGTATGAAATAGCGGCGGTTATTATCGAGGGGATACAAGGTGTCGGCGGAATAAATGTGGCTAATGAGTCTTTCCTCCAGAAGATACGGCAGTTGTGTGATCTATACAACACTGTTTTTGTAGCAGACAGCGTGCAATGTGGTTATGGAAGAACTGGTAAGTTTTATTCGCATGATTACAGTGGCGTTAATGCTGATATTTACACAATGGCAAAAGGCATGGGTAACGGCTTTCCTGTTGCAGGTATATCTATAGCTCCTAAGTTTCAACCAAAATATTCCATGCTGGGAACTACTTTCGGGGGTAACCACCTCGCTTGTGCCGCTGCGCTGGCCGTGCTGGAGGTTATTGAACAGGATAACCTCATGCAGCAGGCACTGGATACTGGCAACTACCTTATGAGCGAACTGAAAAAACTGCCTAATATCAGGGAAGTACGGGGAAGGGGATTAATGATAGGCATTGATCTTCCGGAGGAACTCAAAGAAGTGAAGAAAAATCTTTTATTCAAGCATAAAATTTTCACCGGCGAATCTAAACCTAATGTGATACGTTTGCTGCCGGCGTTGAATATTACCAATACAGAAGCAGATATTTTTCTTGATGCACTTGAGAAGGAGTTGAAATAATTGATCAATGGGTAACTTAATTATTGGGCTCGGCATTAACCATTTACAATTGACCTTAATCATTCACAATCATAAACGGATACTATTGAAAAATTTTATTTCAGTACAGGATGTTGACCAAATTGACACTCTTGTTGAGAAAGCATTGGTTTATAAATCCAACCCTTTTTCTGATCGCGCACTCGGGGCGGACAAACGCATAGGACTATTATTTCTGAACCCATCATTACGGACACGTTTAAGTATGCAGGTGGCTTCCAGAAATCTTGGTATGGAAACGATCGTTTTCAATATAGATAAAGAAGGTTGGGCGCTGGAATTCGAGGAAGGAGCCATCATGAGTGGCAGTACTGTTGAGCATGTAAAAGATGCCGCTCCCGTTCTTGGCCAGTACTTTGACATTCTTTGTATCCGCACCTTTCCGTCCCTGAAAAACAGGGAGGATGATTACAGCGAGATGGTGATGAACTCTTTCCTGCAATATGCCGGCATTCCGGTAGTAAGCCTCGAAAGCGCCACGCTGCATCCATTACAAAGTCTGACAGATATTCTTACTATAAAAGAAAACTTTGTTCAAAAACGTAAGCCTAAAATTGTACTTTCCTGGGCACCGCATGTTAAACCGCTTCCCCAGTGTGTGGCAAATTCGTTTTCACAATGGGTGAATGCATGGGGCGCGGCAGATTTCGTTATTACTCATCCCGAAGAATACGACCTCTCTGAGCAATTTACCAAAGGCGCGACTATTACTTACGACCAGGATGCCGCCCTTAAAGACGCAGACTATGTGTATGTAAAAAACTGGAGCACGTTCAATGACTACGGAAAAATTTATACTACTGATCCAGGATGGATGCTGACGGAAGAAAAGTTGAAGCTTACCAACGATGCGAGGGTTATGCATTGCCTGCCGGTAAGAAGAAATGTTGAATTAAGTGATGAAATTCTGGATAGTTCCAACAGCCTGGTAACACAGCAGGCAGGTAACAGGGTTTGGGCGGCCCAGGCAGTGCTGTCAGAAATTCTGCGCTCTATAGAATAAGGTGTGGATTGAACGTTATACCTGAAATGAAGCAATTATTTATCATAAAAATCGGAGGAAACGTAATTGACAATGATGTTTCCCTTTCTTCTTTTCTCAAAGATTTTGCTGCTATACAACAGCCGAAAATCCTGGTACATGGGGGCGGTAAGATTGCCACCAAAATTGGCGACCAGTTAGGTATTCAGTCGGAATATATAAATGGTCGGCGCATTACCGATGAACATACCATTGGCCTTGTTACAATGGTATATGGGGGATTGGTAAATAAAAAAATTGTAGCGCAGCTGCAGGCTGAAAATTGCAATGCCATCGGGTTAACCGGAGCTGATGCCAACCTGATTCCCGCAACCCGACGACCTGTGAAAGATATTGACTATGGCTTTGTCGGCGATATTCATGCATCGAAACTGGTAGCCGACCGTTGGCAATTATTTCTCGAAAACAAGCTTGTACCTGTGCTCTCTCCTCTCACGCACGATGGTGCAGGCCATATGCTAAATACAAATGCCGACACAATCGCATCATCCATTGCGGTATTGTTATCCGGACTTTATAACGTGAGATTGCTTTACTGTTTTGAAAAACCCGGGGTGCTTGAGAATGTGGATGACGAGCAATCGGTACTGCCATTGATCAATAAAGAAATTTATGATGATCTGGTTGCAAGGAATAAATTGTTTGAAGGCATTCTGCCGAAAATAGAAAATGCTTTTGCCGCGATTAATGCCGGTGTAAACGAAGTACTGATAGGTGATGCCAGGGACCTGTTACAGAATGTCACCGGCAATGTGAAAGGCACCCTGATTGTATAAGAAACTTTTATTGAATGAGTATCGAAGAAAAATATACTGAAGCTGTTGAACTATTAAAGCAACTAATAACGGTGCCATCGTTTAGTAAGGAAGAAGATAAAACTGCTGCGGTGTTGGAAGACTTTCTTCTAAAAAAAAATATTAAGGTCAATCGCCATCTTAATAATCTATGGTGTTTCAATAAACATTTTGATCCGGCTAAACCAATCATCTTACTCAATTCACACCACGATACAGTTAAGCCCAATCCTAACTATTCAAGGAACCCATTTGAGCCGGTTATTGAGGATGGCAAGCTGTATGGATTGGGGAGCAACGATGCCGGTGGACCACTTGTGAGCCTTATAATGGCTTTTATTCATTTCTACGAGCAGGAGGATCTTCGTTTTAACCTGTTACTTGCAGCAACCGCTGAAGAAGAAATTTCTGGTAAAAATGGTATCGAATGTATTATACCACTACTGCCGAAAATAGATTGCGCCATTGTTGGTGAGCCTACGCTCACTAACCTGGCAATTGCTGAAAAGGGCCTGCTCGTGCTAGATTGCCTGGCGAAGGGCAGAGCCGGTCATGCGGCAAGAGATGAGGGAGATAATGCTTTATACAAAGCACTGGATGATATCAACTGGTTCAGGAATTATAAATTCCAGAAAGTTTCAGTTTCATTAGGGCCGGTAAAAATGACCGTAACGGTTATCAACACTGAAAACAAGGCCCATAATGTGGTGCCTGCAGCGTGCAGCTTCGTGGTTGATATACGTGTAACTGATGATTATACCCATGAGGAAATAATTGACACCGTTAAAAAGAATGTTGGTTGCGAGGTAACGCCAAGGAGTATGCGTATGCGTGCCTCCAAAATTGATATCGGCCATCCTTTGGTGCAGGCGGGTATAGGGCTGGGAAGGGAAACTTACGGCTCGCCTACAACATCAGACCAGGCGCTTATTGATGCACCATCATTAAAATGCGGTCCGGGTGACAGTGCAAGAAGTCATACTGCGGATGAATATATTTATCTTCACGAAATAAGAGCGGGCATAGAAACTTATATAGCAATGTTGACCGAAGTGGTTTGAGGCTTCTAAAGTTTATATAACTCATCCACCGCGGGTTTGATTGCTCCACCGCAGGACAAAAAGTTTATCATTATGAAAATCTGGCAAAAGGATAAAGTGGCACTTTACGAAGTGGAAAAGTTTACTGTTGGTAAAGACAGGGAGCTTGATATATACCTTGCACCCTTTGACGTGCTTGGCTCTTTGGCTCATACCCAAATGCTTGAATCGGTGGGCCTGCTTACAAAAGATGAACTCACACTATTACAAAAGGCGCTGAAGGATATTTACGTGCAGATACAAAAAGGTGACTTCATCCTGGAAGAAGGGGTGGAAGACGTACATTCACAGGTGGAGATGTTGCTTACGCAAAAACTGGGCGATACCGGGAAGAAAATTCATAGTGCAAGATCACGTAACGACCAGGTTCTGGTAGATTTAAAATTATACCTGAGAAGTGAAATAGAGAAGCTGGTAATTGCTGCCAAAGAATTATTCGACCTGTTGATACAACAAAGTGAAAAATTTAAAAATCATCTTTTTCCGGGTTATACGCATCTGCAACTCGCGATGCCGTCATCCTTTGGATTATGGTTTGGCGCATATGCCGAGAGCCTTGTTGATGACTTGATTACACTGCAGGCGGCATGGGAAGTCGTAAATAAAAACCCACTGGGCTCGGCGGCGGGTTATGGCTCCTCGTTTCCCATAAACCGAAGAATGACTACGGAATTACTTGGATTTGAGGATCTGAATTACAATGTCGTTTATGCACAAATGGGCCGTGGCAAATCAGAACGGATCGTGAGTGCTGCGATAGCGAATATTGCAGCCACCCTCTCCAGGCTGAGTATGGATGCCTGCTTATACCTTAACCAGAATTTCTCATTCATATCCTTTCCCGATGAACTCACAACGGGCAGCAGCATAATGCCTCACAAGAAAAACCCGGATGTTTTTGAACTCATTCGCTCGCATTGTAACCGGCTGCAGGCACTTCCCAATGAGATTATGATGATGACCACTAACCTGCCCTCCGGGTATCACCGGGATTTGCAGTTACTAAAAGAACACCTGATCCCTGCATTCGAAAATATACAATCGTGCATCAGGATGGCTGGTTTGATGCTGACCAATATTGAAGTAAAACAGGATATTTTACAGGATGAGAAATACAAGTTCCTGTTTAGCGTTGAAGAGGTAAACAAGATGGTTGTAGATGGCACGCCATTTAGAGATGCTTATCAGAAGATTGGCCGGGATATAGAGTCAGGGAATTTCAGTTATTCTGTCAATGTGCAACATACCCACGAAGGGTCCATCGGTAACCTGCAAAATGACCATATCACACGTATGATGCAGACAGTGGTGGCACGGTTCAATTTTAGCAAAGTGCATAGCGCTTTAGACCAATTATTAAGCTAAATTGCAAACTTGTTGTGATTTTTGGCTGTTAGCAGCTTAACGGAAGAAGAAGTGATTACCATGTATAACTTCCGTATGCCTTCGGAGCTGTGATTTATTGAAAGGCTTATAAAATAACTTTTTGCCCATGACGGGATCTAATAATATCAAGCGCATCGCTGTTTTTGGGTCAACTGGTTCCATCGGTACCCAGGCACTAGAAGTAATAGCCGCTCACCCGGATAAATTTTCGGTAGAAATATTAACCGGACAGGGCAATGACGAACTGTTGGTACAACAGGCACTCAAATTCAAACCTAACATTGTTGTAATAGGTGATGAAAAAAAATATCTTAAAGTAAAGGAAGCGCTATCTTCTATCGATACCAAGGTTTTTGCCGGGGAAAAAGCACTGGAAGACGTTGCCGCCATTGATTGTTACGACCTGATGCTGGCAGCCATTGTTGGTTTTGCAGGCTTAAAACCCACACTTCGCGCGATTGAAAATAACAAAACGGTAGCCCTGGCCAATAAAGAAACACTGGTGGTAGCGGGAGAAATTGTGATGGCAAAGGCTTATGAAAAACGTGTTCCGGTTATTCCTGTAGATTCTGAGCATTCAGCAATCTTTCAGTGCATGGTCGGCGAAGGCAGAAATCCTATTGAAAAGATTATTCTTACCGCATCCGGCGGCCCTTTCCTGGGAAAAAAACCCAACTTTTTAGTCAATGTAAAGCGTGATCATGCCTTGCAACATCCTAACTGGACGATGGGCGCAAAAATTACGATCGATTCCGCCACTTTAATGAATAAAGGCCTGGAAATGATTGAAGCCAAATGGCTGTTTGGCCTGAAGCCTGAGCAAGTGCAGGTTGTGATTCATCCCCAGAGCATCATTCACAGCATGGTGATGTTTGAGGACGGCAGCATAAAATCGCAAATGGGTATGCCGGATATGAAATTGCCGATACAATATGCGCTTGCCTATCCGCAACGTATCCCTAACGATTTCCAACGTTACGATTTTAAGAAGCCTAGTACGTTAACCTTTGAGGAGCCGGACATTAAAACCTTCCGGAACCTTACCCTGGCAACCAACGCGTTGTTCAAAGGTGGTAATTTGCCGTGTGTACTAAATGCTGCTAATGAGATCGCTGTATTTGCTTTCCTGCGTAATCGTTTAGGGTTTATGGATATGACGGATCTTGTAGAAAGAACGATGGATAAGATGCCTTTCATCCAAAACCCGACACTGGAGGAATATTTTGAAAGCGATGGTGAGGCGCGTACCTTTGCCGCCTCCCTGATTCATATGTAGATGATTAAACATTTTAGCAGCCGGGAATTGTTTCAGCTGGTTAAACAGTTTGATAATTTAGCTGTTAAGCTTGAGGTTACAGCCAGAACGCTGTTTGCTGGCGGCTGAGTAAAATAACAGTTCCCTTTTTTTTAACCCAAACACGAGTGCGTCGATTGACGGAACAGGAATTATGATATTATTAGCAATAAATTGGTCAGAAGTTGGTGTAAAAGCCGGTGAGTTCATCCTATCATTTTCGATAATTGTAGTACTTCATGAAATGGGGCATTATCTGCCTGCAAAGTGGTTCAAGTGCAGGGTAGAAAAATTTTACCTGTTTTTTAATCCCTGGTTTTCGCTGGCAAAGAAGAAGATCGGTGAAACGGAATATGGGCTTGGATGGATACCATTCGGCGGTTATGTCAAAATCTCGGGAATGATCGACGAAAGTATGGATAAGGACGCGATGAAATTGCCCCCTCAACCATACGAGTTTAGAAGTAAGCCAGCCTGGCAACGTTTGATCATTATGGTGGGTGGGGTATTTGTAAATCTTTTGTTGGGTTTTTTCCTTTATGCCATGATATCGTGGTATTACGGCGATTCATACATTCCAACCAACTCGTTAAAATATGGGATATCAACCGATTCTCTAGGTTTTAGCATTGGACTTAGAGATGGCGACCAGGTGTTAGGGGTAGATGGTAAACATGTTGAAAAACTCCGCAGGATACCATTGGAGGTAATTTTAAAGAATGCAAAATCTATGCAGGTCGAAAGAGACGGGCAAAAGGTTGATATTGCTATTCCGGAAGATTTCGCGGGAAATCTTATCCGTTATAAGGCATTGCGATTTATAGATGTGAGAACACCTTTCGAAGGGTTAGACTCAATCGTAAAAGGCTCTCCTGCTGACAAGGCGGGCTTACAGCGTTACGATAAAGTAGTCGCCATCAATTCTACCAGTACACCTTTCTATCATCTTTTTCAAAGAGAGATACCGAAAAACAGGAACAAGGAAATAAATTTGACAATAGTAAGGAACAACGATACGCTTACAAAAAAAGCCCTGATATCGGACGAAGGCACTTTAGGCGTATACCCTCTGGTACCCAAAGATTCTGCTGCCAAGATCAAAACAATTAATTATTCATTTATACAAGCGATCCCTGCGGGCTTTGACAAAAGCGTGCAGACTTTGCAGGAATACTGGCTTCAGCTAAAGCTAATGTTCTCTAAGAAGGTAAAAACTTCCGAGTCGTTGGGAAGTGTTATCAGTATTGGAAATATGTTTCCACCAGCCTGGGACTGGCAAACCTTCTGGGGCCTGACTGCTTTCTTCTCACTGGTGCTGGCTCTAATGAATATACTACCAATTCCTGCACTGGATGGTGGTCACGCGTTATTTACATTATACGAAATGATCAGCGGCCGCAAGCCAAGCGATAAGTTTATCGAGTACGCCCAGATGACGGGTATGATACTGTTGCTCGGATTGACAGCGTATGCTTTGGGGCTGGATATTTTCAGGTTGTTTAAATAGCTGTCAGCTGTCAGCTATCAGCTATCAGCGGATGTTCGTTTGGTACGGTTTCCACTAATCAAGTGAAACCGTAAAATGCATCGTTTTATAAATAACGAGGTTTTGAACCAGCCGGAATTATCCCTAATCGGCCGAAGGTCGATCCCTAGCTGATGGCTGATGGCTTTTCACAATTCAATCCCTATCTTTTTCATCAATATCGAAGCATTGAGGCTTTTGCAGACGCCTTCTTTCAATTTATAATCAAAGTATAATTCTTCGTTTGCTACCTGAACATCGAAATGGTAATTGTGGATGTTTAATGGGTAGTCATTTATCAGGTCGGCTAGTTCGAGGTCGTGGGTGGCGAGCATACCAACGGCGTTATGCCTGATCAGTTGCTTAATCAACGCCTTGGAGCCTATCTGGCGATCGAGGGAATTTGTTCCCCGCAGGATCTCATCCAGCAATAAAAATACCTTTTCATGATTGTTCACCGCTTCGATGATGTATTTAAGCTTTTTAAGCTCGGCGTAAAATGTGGATGTATTTTCTTCCAGATTGTCGGCAATACGCATGCTGCTTATTATGCGCATATTGGATACCGTTAGGGATGCCGCGCAAACGGGGGCTCCCATCATCGCAAGCACCTGGTTGATGCCAACACTTCGCAGGAAGGTACTCTTTCCTGCCATGTTTGAGCCAGTTATGAGCGCAAGCCTGCCCGTATCCGTGGTGGAAAATGAGCTTGATACCCGTTTGCCAGCAGCTATCAACGGATGCCCAAGTTCCCTGGCTATAAAAGTTCCCTCCTTGTCATCCAAAACAGGAAATGTCCATTCGGGGTTATTAAAATGGATAGTTGAGATCGTAGATACAACCTCCATAAGGCCAAGGTTGCTGAACCAGGATAAGACATGGGCTGAATTACGTTTTTTCCATTCTTCCAGCGCCAGCACTTGTTGAAGGTCCCAAAGTAATGCGCTGTTCAGGAAGATGAAAAGAAATGGATTCAATCGAAGTTCCATCAGTCCAAGGATCTTCTTTAGGTTGGCCACTTCAATGGATGCTTTCGAAGAAGTGGTTGAGTATCCGGCCTGTATTTTTTTAAGCAGTGGATTATCAAAATGTTGTTGTTCTATCCATGCCATGCTGTAGGATAAGGTTTCTAGCTGCTTAACAATTTTGTCCAATTGATAATATACAGGGCTAACTTTCCTGCTGATTAAAAGTCCGATCACCAGGAAAATAAAAAATATTCCCATAAAGATTGGAGATGGCATCAGTTCGGCAAACGTGAGCGCGAGGCAGGTTAGAACAATTGCCGGACATACATACCTTATCCATTTCCAGTGACTGGCATTGAACCGGTCCGGTTCATTCAGCCAGGTGCCTATTCTATATTGTGTGTTAATAGTGACTTTATTAGCAAGCCCGTAAGCATGCAACTGTTGCCGCCATTCAACATTGCCAGCCAGTTCTATTGCTGCCTTTTGACGCTCGGCTATGGACGAATGTGCTGATGGATGAAGCAACCATTGTGATAGTGTTTGCTGGCCCTGTTCTGATGTAGTGCGGTTCAGGTATTGGTATAAAGATGCCTTGCCAAATATATCGAGATCCTGTGCATAGTCGTGCAAGGGCGGCAGGAATTCAGTGCCATCCGGCAGGGTCAGATATTTTCCTGAAG
>JBBPYM010000453.1:0-4274 GCA_038199905.1 Chitinophagales bacterium
CACCTGTCGGAGGCATAGTAATGAGTACAAGAAGCGGCGATCTTGATCCCGGAGTTGCCTGGTATGTAATGCAAAAAGGAATGGATGCTGCGGCATTTAATGATTTAATTCATCATCAATCAGGTTTGCTGGGAATTTCAGGTATCAGTTCTGATATGCAGGATTTGCTTCGGTTGGAAAAAGAAAATAAAGATGCAGCATTGGCTGTTGATATTTTCTGTTACCAGATAAAAAAATACATCGGCGGGTATGCGGCAGCGTTGGGCGGATTGGACACACTTGTTTTTTCAGGTGGTATTGGCGAGAATGCGCCTTTAATTCGTGAACGCATTTGTAAAGATTTTGAGTATTTGAATATTCATCTGAGTGATGAAAAGAATAATAAAAATGAATGGCAAATATCAAGCGACGAAAGCAACATAAAAGTATATGTTATTCCAACCAATGAGGAATTAATGATAGCCAAGATGGCTGCCGAATTTATAAAGTAAACAACCAAATAATTGATCACCTAAAAAATATTATGATGGAAACACAAACTATTGAAACAGACAAGGAACAATTATCTCCCGATCTATTAAATAAAATGGACGCCTACTGGCGGGCAGCCAATTATCTTTCAGTGGGCCAAATCTATTTACATGAAAATCCGCTATTAAGAGAGCCGCTAAAACCGGAAAATATCAAGCACATGCTGCTTGGGCATTGGGGTACCACTCCGGGACAAAATTTTATTTATGTACATCTTAATCGCATCATAAAAAAATATGACCTGGATATGATTTACATTTCAGGCCCTGGTCATGGTGGTCCGGCTATTGTCGGCAACGTTTACCTGGAGGGAACTTACAGTGAGGTTTACCCGAACATCAGCCAGGATGAAGAAGGATTACAAAAGCTGTTTACCCAGTTCTCTTTTCCCGGTGGTATCCCCAGCCATGTTTCACCCGAATGTCCTGGGTCAATACATGAAGGTGGCGAGCTTGGGTATTCGCTCAGTCACGCTTTTGGGGCAGCTTTTGATAACCCTGGTTTAGTTGTGAGTTGCGTGGTAGGTGATGGTGAAGCCGAAACAGGTCCGTTAGCCACTGCATGGCATTCCAACAAATTTTTGAATCCTGCTAACGATGGTGTGGTGCTACCAATTCTGCATTTGAATGGATACAAAATTGCTAACCCCACAGTGCTTGCCCGCATCAGCATTGAAGAATTAGATCAACTTTTCAGGGGTTATGGCTGGAAACCTTACCTGATTGAAGGTGACGATCCAATGGAAATGCATCAAAAAATGGCGCAGTTAATGGATAAAGTGATTGAAGAAATAAAAGCAATAAAGAAGAATGCAATTGAAAACGGTGATGCAGAACGTCCCATTTGGCCGATGATTATTTTAAAATCACCCAAAGGATGGACAGGACCAAAGTTTGTTGATGGATTGGCAATAGAAGGAACTTTCCGCGCTCACCAGGTTCCAATAACTGACCCCGCCACAAACCCTGAACATTTGAAACAATTGGAAGACTGGCTGAAAAGCTATAAGCCGGAAGAACTGTTTAATGAGCAGGGTCATTTTTTACCGGAATTACAAGAGTTAGCTCCAGAGGGTAACAGAAGAATGGGCGCTAATCCACATGCCAACGGCGGTCTGTTACTTAAGGGTCTACAGCTACCTGATTTTCTTGATTATGGTTTTGAATTAAAGGAACGCAGTGAAACAGGGCCTGGCGATACAAAAGTTTTAGGCAAGTTTGTAAGAGATGTGATTCTTGAGAATAAAGTGCAAAGAAACTTCCGGTTGTTTGGCCCAGATGAAACGTTATCAAACAAATTGAATGCAGTGTTTGAAGTGACTAATCGCCAGTGGGAAGCGCCAATCATTGAAACAGATGAATTTCTGAAGAAAGATGGTCGGGTAATAGAAATGTTGAGTGAGCATCAATGTGAAGGCTGGCTGGAGGGTTATCTTTTGACAGGAAGGCATGGATTATTTAATTGCTATGAAGCGTTCATTCATATCATTGATTCCATGTTCAACCAGCATGCAAAGTGGCTGGAGGTAACATCAAAACTTCCCTGGCGCAGAAAGATTGCTTCCCTAAATATTCTTTTGGCTTCGCATGTATGGCGGCAGGATCATAATGGCTTCACACATCAGGATCCGGGATTTATTGATGTGGTAATGAATAAAAAAGCATCTGTTGTGCGCGTGTATTTACCACCAGATGCCAATTGTCTTTTATCGGTTATGGATCATTGTTTCCGAAGCAGACACTATGTGAATGTGATAGTAGCTGGTAAACATCCATCTCCTCAATGGCTTTCTATGAAAGAGGCTGTTGTTCATTGCACAAAAGGTATTGGAATATGGACATGGGCAAGCAATGATGAAGGTGTAGAACCAGATGTAGTGATGGCTTGTGCCGGTGATGTGCCTACATTGGAAACCTTAGCTGCAGTTTCTATCCTAAGAGAAAAACTGCCTGACTTAAAAATACGGGTAGTGAATGTGGTTGACCTGATGAAATTGCAACCGGAAAGTGAACATCCTCACGGATTAAGTGATGCAGATTTTGATACTTTATTCACTAAAGACAAGCCTATAATTTTTGCTTTCCATGGCTATCCGTGGCTTATTCACCGACTCACCTACAGGCGTACAAATCATATCAATATGCATGTACGCGGCTATAAAGAAGAAGGTACTATTACCACACCTTTTGATATGACGGTACTAAACCAGTTAGACCGTTTTGACCTGGTGCAGGATGTGATAGACAGGTTACCACAGTTAAAGGATAAAACTGCTCACTTAAAACAGGAGATGCAGGATAAGCTTATTGAACACAAACACTATATCAGAAAAAATGGGTTGGATATGCCCGAAATAAGAGATTGGAAATGGAAGTAAAATGTAAAACCAGGAAGGTTTTTAAAGGGTTTGTATTTAAAGTGTCTCTGATCAAAACTTTCTGGTTTTGATAAACAATAAAAGGTAAGATCAATGAATATGCAAAAATTAAAAGACACCATACAACAACTTTTTGGCGGCAATAAGGGGTTGCTTGCAATGGATGAAAGCACAGGCACCTGTAATAAACGTTTTGCCGCTGTTGGCATCCCACAAACAATAGAAATGCGTCGCAGTTATCGTGAACTCATTACAACCACACCTGGTTTGAATGAAAGCATCTGCGGGCTATTTTATATGATGAAACCATACGGCAGCGAACAAAAACTTTATCAATTTAAAATTGTTTTGGAAGGAATGATCTTAAAGCGAATATGATTATTGTCGGAACAGAAAACGCCAATCAAAACAGCATTGATGAAGTGCTGAAACTATCGTGAATTGTCTGCTTTCTTCAATTCCTTCGGCTATGTCTGCTATTGCATTTTTATCTGATGGACAATCGCCCGAAGACACGCAGCCCATTTGAATGCGATACACACAAAGTTTAAAAATCGGTTGCGTTGGATCATGGGTGATTAGGTTCGTAAAAAGGTGCTGTAGAAAAGATACATCACATTCAGAGTTTTAATAATAACGTTGTAAAAACAGGTAACTAAAAGCCAATGGCAAACAAGCTCACACCTACTTCGCTATCTCCATCTTCACTTTCTTATTCTTGATCCGTTCATCCTTGATCATGTGCAAAAGAGTGTTCATTTTTACTTTCCTGATTGCTACAAAAGAAGAGAAATCTTTTACTTCGATAAGGCCGATATCTTCCTGCTTTAAGTCGCCTTTGTTGGATAGGAAACCTACAATATCTATTTTATTTACTTTATCTTTTTTACCTGCGGCTATAAAGAGGGTAGACCATTTTGGTTTTTCAGGTATTTCGTCTTCCTCCGGAAGGTCAATCATTTCAACTGTTTCGTGGATATATCCGGGAAGTTGTTCATCAGGTCCGATAATCAGAATAACTGTTCCGCTTGCATCCATCCTCGCTGTCCGTCCATTGCGATGTACAAATGCATCTTCTGTAAGGGGCAAATGGTAATGAACAATGTACCGGATATTCGGAATGTCCAGTCCGCGCGACGCTAGATCTGTTGTTACCAATACATTGGTCGTGCCATTTCTGAATTTACATAAAGCGCTATCTCTTTCATGTTGCTCCATTCCTCCATGATAAAATTCATTATTAATGCTTTTATCCGATAACATTTTGCTTGTGCGCTCAACTGCTTCACGGTGATTGCAGAATACAATCGTAGAGCGGTTTCCGAGGGAGCAAATTAATTTGAAGAGTGTATTTGCCTTGTCCTTA